>CADBMK010000082.1 GCA_902795785.1 uncultured Bacteroidia bacterium
GCCTCGGCCTTGCCTTCATAATTGGTATCGTAAAGACCTGTTGCCCCCGGGACATCAACGACGTTAAGACCCGCAAGACGGCCGATTCCGCGCATAAGATCCACGGCGGTAATCATAGTACCGCTGTGAACCGCCTCTGGGAAGCGTTTTGCAAGAGGCACCATGTGAGGGCGGTAACCTCCGGCCCAAGGCCAGATACTGTTTGCAGGATCCTTACCCTCCGCAACCCTCCGGAGGTTGAGCGGATGATCCTTCAGAAGTTCCTGAGACTTAAGAATCAGGTCGTTGATAAGATCAGCCGTAGCCTGAGCCTCGGGAATCTCAGCCTTAACCATGTTTGGTCTCCAAGGCTGGAGAGGGATATCGTGAGGCGGTGTGCATATAAGATGCTTGTTGCCGCCCTTGATAACCAGAAGATGACGGTACTGCACTCCCGTATAGAAATGCACCCTGTCACTGCCCAGTTTTTCCTGGAGGAACTTGATAAGGACGTCTCCCTCCTCGGTTTCAAGCCTTCCGCAGGAGTGGTTCTTGATAAGGTCGCCTTCCAGGCAGACCAGATTGCAGCGGATTGCCATATCGTCATCCGCAAGGTCAACTCCTATGCTGGCGGCCTCCAAGGGTCCTCTTCCCTCATATACGATATGCTGGTCGTAACCGAGGATTGAGGAATTGGCAACCTCGCTGCCCGGGTGGAAACCGTCCGGAACCGTCTTAAGCATTCCGGTACGGCCTTCGCGGGCCAGTTTGTCCATATACGGCGTAGGCGCGTACTGAAGGAGAGTCTTGCCTCCAAGGCTCTCCATTTTCCAGTCGGCCATTCCGTCGCCAAGTATAATGATGTGCTTCATCCTTCAGGGAATTAGATGTTCGCAATGCTCATTATGTCTGCGAATACACCTGCCGCAGTTACGCTGGCGCCGGCGCCGTAGCCCTGGATGAGCATAGGATACTCCTTATAGCGGTCCGTAGTGAGGAGGACGATGTTGTTGCTGCCTTCGAGATTGTAGAGAGGATGGCCCTGCTCGATCTCCTGAAGCGATACGCTGCCCTTTCCGTTCTCAAACTTGGCAACGAATCTCCACTTCTTGGCTGCCTTCTCAAGGGTCTCACGCTTAACCGGAAAGTCTGCGTCGAGTTCAGGGAGGTCATCCCAGAACTTGTCGATGCTTACCTCGAAGAATTTCTCAGGGATGAAGAGGTTCTTCTCCACATCCTCCTGGTTGATTCTGTATCCGCTCTCACGGGCAAGAATCACAAGCTTCCTGATGACGTCCTTGCCGCTGAGGTCGATTCTAGGATCAGGCTCAGAGTAGCCCTGCTCCTTGGCAAGCTTGACTGTCTTGCTGAAAGGAACGTCCTTGGAAAGGGTGTTGAAGATGAAGTTGAGGGTTCCGCTGAGGACAGCCTCTATCTTGAGGACCTTGTCTCCTGAATTTACAAGGCTGTTGATTGTGCTGATGATAGGAAGTCCCGCGCCTACGTTGGTCTCAAAGAGGAACTTGACATCCTTCTTGCGTGCGAGGTCCTTGAGTGAAGAGTAGTTCTCGTACTCGCTTGAAGCCGCGATCTTGTTGGCCGCAACCACGTTCACGTTGTGTGCAAGGAGGTCCTTGTAGATGGCTGCCACATCTGCGCTTGCCGTACAGTCAACAAACACGGAATTGAAGATGTTCATGCCGAGAATCTCGTCCTTGAGTTTCTTGATATCGCAGGCCTGGCTGTTTGCAAGTCTCTCGCGGTAATTCTTCAGTTCAAGACCATCACGGTCGAAGATGGCGTTGCGGCTGTTGGCGATGCCCACCACGTTGAGTTTGAGGCCGTGCTCCTTCATGAGTTTTTCCTTCTGCGCGTCAATCTGCTCGATGAGTTTTCCGCCCACCGTGCCGATACCGCAGATGAAGAGATTGAGAACCTTGTACTCTGAAAGGAAGAAGTTGTCATGGATTGTATTGAGAGTCTTGCGCAGTGAAGAGCTCTTAACCACAAATGAGATGTTGGTCTCTGAAGCGCCCTGGGCGCAGGCAATCACGCTGATGCCGCTGCGGCCGAGGGCTCCGAAGAGCTTTCCGGCGATACCCGGAGTCTGCTTCATGTTCTCTCCCACTACGGCAACCGTAGCAAGCTGGTCCTCGAGTTTCATAGGGTTCATTGCACCCATCTCGATCTCCTTGCAAAACTCCTCGTTGAGCACCTCGCAGGCCAGGGCGCCATCCTCGGTCCTCACGCCGATTGACGTACTGTTCTCCGAAGATGCCTGGCTGACCATGAACACGCTGATGCCGTTGTTGGCAAGGACCGTGAAGATTCGCCTGTTAACACCGATGACACCGACCATTGAAAGACCGGATACGGTGATGAGGGACATATTGTTGATTGAAGAGATACCCTTGATTATGTGATCTGGGTCAGGTTTGCACTGATCCCAGATGATGGATCCCTTGGCCTCAGGATTGAAGGTGTTCTTGATGAGGATTGGGATGTTCTTGACACACGCAGGATAGATTGTAGGAGGATAAACCACCTTTGCACCGAAGTTACAGAGTTCCATAGCCTCGATGTAGCTGAGCTCGTCAATAGTGTAGGCAGAACTGATGATCCTTGGGTCGGCGGTCATGAAGCCGTTCACGTCAGTCCAGATTTCGAGGACCTTGGCGTCGAGGGCCGCAGCAAGGATGGCGGCTGTATAGTCACTTCCGCCTCGGCCGAGGTTGGTAACCTCGCCGCTCTCGGCGTCACGTGAGATGAAGCCCGGAACAAGGGCAACCTGCTCGCTCTTGCCGAACGAGCTGAATGTCTTCTTTACAAGCTTATTGGTTATTTCGGTGGCAAGGACATTCCTGCCCTGCTTGCGTACTGTCTTTATGAATTCGCGTGAGTCGAACCACGCAGCGTCGTTGATAAGCACTGAACAGAGGTCTGAAGAGAGACGCTCGCCGTAGCTTACGATGGCGCACATTGTCTTCTCGGAAAGATCCGAGATAAGGTATACACCCTGATAGATGCTCTTGAGTTCACCAAGGAGCAGATCCATCCTCTCAAGAAGCCTCTGACGACGGCCGTCGTCCGGAATAAGGTCCGCAACAATCTTATGATGACGCTCCACCATTTCCTCATACGACTTGAGGTAAGCGATGTCACCGGCCTTTGCCTGCTGGGCGGTCTTGATGAGCTTGTCGGTAAGCCCTCCGAGGGCTGAAACAACTACGATTACCGGCTCATTGCAGCCTTCAACAATCTTCTTGACGTTCTTGAGACTTTCTACGGAACCTACTGATGTTCCGCCAAATTTTAAAACTTTCATTGATTTATTAGGATTTAGCACGTCATAGCATACAATCGCTATGTCCGGTTTAATTATGAATATGTCTTTTTGATTGAATTTGTCCGACCTGCGGACGCGGCTCACGGAGAATCGCTCTACTATACCCTAACCCCTAAGGGTTGTACCGGTCAGACCGGCATAGGTAGTGGTGGTGGTACCAAGACCGGTACCGCCGAAAGTCCACGATGTAGTAGTAAAAATAGCCATAAAAAAGTCGTGCGGGAGGATTTTCCTCGGGCACGACTACGAAGTTAGAGAATTTGGATTTAAATCCAATAGATTTTTAAAAAATTTTAATTTTCAATAAGACCGCGGAAACGCATCAGGGCCGCAGGGTCAGGATCCTGTCCCCTCCAACTGCGGTAGAGCGCCATCGGTTCCTCGCTGCCGCCTTTCTCAAGGAAGGTCTTCCTGAACGAGGTTGCAAGTTCCTTGTTGAAGATTCCGTTTTTGCGGAACTGGTCAAAGGCATCCTGGTCGATGACTTCTGCCCAGAGGTATCCGTAGTAACCAGCGCTGTAGCCGCCGTCGAAGATGTGGCTGAAATAGGTAGGGCGGTAACGAGGGATGATCTCGTCAATGAGTCCCATCTCCTTGCATGCCTGTGCCTCGAATGCGTCGATATCAAGATCCTCAGGCTTTGCGAGGGCAAGCTCGTGGAGTTTCATATCAAGGATGGAAGCCGCTGCAAGCTCTCCGGTCATGAATCCCTGGTTGAACTTGAGGCTGTTGTTGATCTTCTGAACAAGGCTGTCAGGGATGACTTCGCCCGTCTTGTAATGGAAGGCGTACTCCGCCAGGAGCTCAGGCTGGAACGCAAAGTTCTCGTTGAACTGGGAGAACACCTCCACAAAGTCACGAGATACCGCAGTACCGCTCACCGAGACATAATGGCACTTGGTAAGGAGGCCGTGAAGGGCGTGTCCGAACTCGTGGAACATTGTCTGGACATCGTCAATGGACATCAGTGAAGGCGTGGTGTCTGTAGGAGCTGCAAGATTGCCCACGTTGACGATAATCGGACGGATTTCCTTGCCGTCCCTGTCCACATACTCCTCACGGACATTGTTCATCCACGCACCGCCGCGCTTGGTGCTGCGAGGGAAATAGTCAGTGGTGAAGATTCCGAGGAACTCGCCGTTCTCGTCGGTAATCTTGAAGGTCTCAACCGCCGGATTGTAAACAGGAACGTCCTTGAGGGGTTCAGCATTGATGCCGTAAAGTTTCTTTGCGGCCAGGAACATACCCTTGCGCACGTTCTCCATTGAGAAGTACTGGCGGATGACATCCTCGTCAAGGTCATACTGGGCCTTGCGTACCTTCTCGGCATAATATGACCAGTCCCAAGGCTGAATCTTGAAGCCGGAGATTTTCTCCATCTCCACGATTTCCTTCCTGGCCTTGGCCATGGCTGCGTCCATAATCTCCTTAAGGAAGGCATCTACGGTCTGAGGATCGTGGGCCATCTTGTTGTCAAGGATATATGAAGCCGAATTCTCGAAGCCAAGGAGCTGGGCCTTGCGGGTCTTGAGGGCAAGAATCTCTGCGCAGATTGCCCTGTTGTCATTGGCGTTGCCTTTATGTCCGCGGCTGCTGTATGCCTTGAAGATCTTCTCCCTGAGGCCACGGTCCTCAATAGAAGCCATCTTTGAATAATAGAAGGCTGCAGGGAAACCAAACTCCTTCTCAAAGGCCTTGTTCTCCTCCAGAAGGTTATTCCCGAATTTGGTGCTGAGGGTTGAAAGGCGTGAGTTGATTTCCTTGAGCTCAGCCTGGCCAGCCTCATCAAGACCGATACCGTTGCGTGTGAAGCCCTCGTATGTCTTCTTCAGGACCATCTTCTGCTCAGCGGTAAGGCCGCTCTGGTCCGCCTCGTATACGGCTTTAACCCTTTCATAGAGGTCCTTGTTCATTGAAATCTCATCAGCCGCTTCTGAAAGCAGAGGCATAGCCTCCTCCACTACCTTGTTCAGTTCGTCGCTTCCGTCAGTCTCGCTGACATTGAAGAGCACTCCCGTAACCTTTGCGAGAGTCTTTCCGGAATACTCCAGGGCCTCGATTGTATTCTCGAACGTAGGCGCATCGGGATTATTAACGATTGAATCGATTTCCGCCTTATTCTCTGCAATCGCAGTCTTGATTGCAGGAAGATAATCTGAAACCTTGATCTTATCGTATGGCGGGATTCCATAAGGGGTATCCCACTCGGTAAGAAGAGGATTGACATTGTTACAAGCTACCATTGTAATTGCTGACGCTAAAAATGTAATTAACCTTTTCATTAGTAAAAATCTAGTAAATAACGTATTCTGAAGTTGTATCGATAAGCAGGAACTGTATGTTGGAATTATAGATGGTGACTATGCCCCTCAGGGTCACAGGAGAGCCGCCAAGCACGGATGCAGGGATCTGCTCGTCCGCAAAGGATGCGTATCCGCTGGTGCGCACCTGCACGTCCACGCCGTCATAGTTGAAGTACTGGCTCACGGAAAGGGCTGAAGCCGCATTGTAATAAGCCTGCCAGGTCTTATCAGTAATCTTTCCGTCGAAGGCATTCTGAGGTTCCTCCTTTCCGGTGGTTGCCGTCATATAGGCCTTGAAGCCGTTCTCCGACATTGCCCAGGTTTTCACGCCGAACTGCTTGTCACTGAGATACAGGCTGTTTCCGCCGTCGTCGTACAGGATCGTGAAAATCTTGTTGCCGTAAAGCATGCCAGGAAGCTCGCAGTAACGTCCTATATTCTCATCATTGCTTAGGTCTGATGCGCTTACCACTTTGGCGGCCACCGGGGTGTCACGCTTACCCTTTATTATATGGGTGTCGATGATGTACTGGACTTCAATGTATGCGGTTTCGTATTTTCCGGTAGGATCATCATAGCCAAGTTCAAACATTCCGGCGTTCTGGCCGAGGGTAAGGCCCTCGCACTTAATGTAGAGCCACTGGCCTATGCGGTAATCCATGTTGGTATATGACTTGCCGATCTTCACTTCCAATCCTCCGGTCTCATCCTGGATGTAGAAGGTGCGGTAGCAGTTTCCGGCCTTGTCGGAAGTCGTTACCTGACCCTTGATGATGATGTCGTCGTCTATCTTGAGAGGTCCGGACGTGTACATTGCCTTGAGGGAGGCTATAGTGTTTGTGGCCTGGAGTTCCTCAGTAGGTTCCTCAGGCGTGCCGTAATCGCCGGTATAAACAGGCTCCCACTCCTCCTTGCAGGAAACAAGCAGAAGTGATGCGACGGCTGTAATTAACAATAACTTTTTCATAGCCTAGAACTTGCAATAAATGTTCAACATATAATTGGCTCCCGCCATGTAGAAGTACTTGGAATCAAAGCGGTAGTACCTCTCGCCGTTGGCAGAGTCTATCAGACGTGTCTGCTCATAGCCGCCCGTCTTTACGTCCCTGCGGTTTGTAAGATTCTTGGCGTTGAGGTTGAATCCGATCTGATACTTCCTGCGGATGTACCAGGACTTGCCTACGCTGAGGTTGACAAGGGCCACCGGGTCGAACTTCTCCTGGGCGGTCATGTACTCGACCTCCGCAGGGGTGACCATGCCGTCCGGGCCGGACGTTGCCATATCGGTCCTGTAGAGAGGGTTCATATCCAGATACGAATCCCTGTAGTAAGAAACTCCAAGGTCTATGAACCAGTAATTCTTGTTGTATGAAAGGCCGAGGTAACCAGCCTTCTGAGGTGTTGAAGGAAGATAGTGCTTGCGCTCCTTCTTTACCACAGGATAATCGTCAGAATCCAGGACATAAGCCCCGTTTGCATCCTTCTCAAATACAGGAGAACTCTTCCAGTAAGGGATTGTCACCCCGTATGTGCTTGAGACGATGCTTGCACTGTTGTCCACAGTCTGGTACATCTTAGGATTGGATGTATAGATGTACTCTCCTATGCTGAGCGCTCCCCTGAGGGAGAGGCCCTTTACAGGCAGAGGTGCGCTGAAGCCCATCTCCACACCGGTGTGGCGCTCGTCCATTCCGCACATCGCAAAGTTCGTAAACGAGTTCTGTGAATCGTCATAGAA
>CADBMK010000083.1 GCA_902795785.1 uncultured Bacteroidia bacterium
TCAGCAAGGATCAAGTAATAGCTGACGACTATGGTTACAGATATGGCGGAGCCTCAGTGCGCCTTGTCCGCGTGGTAGAATAACGGACTATTTCAAACTTTATCTTAGATAGAGCTTGAAAAAGTTCCAGATCTCACGGCAGGTATCCATATCCTTGAGAGCCCAGGAATGGGTACCTCCCGCTACTTCATAAAGACGGACCTCACTTCCGTTCTCTCCTGCAAAGTACCTGTGAAGGGTAACCTTCCTTGATTCAGGAGAAAGAGGAGCGAGTTCCGTCTTTTCATATCCGGCACATTTATCCTGACTTACAATGGCAGATACGGCGGACGGAACGCTTACATAAGCACCCCAGCCATATTTACCGTCGGGATCGCCCTCCCAGTGGGACGTTTTGTCCGAAGTTCCGTGGATTTCCATGAAAGGAACGGGACGGGTACCCTTGGGGCCGTCGAAAAGCCATCTCATGGTAAGACCGGCCACTGAGGCAATCGCGGAGAATGTCGTATCCTGGCTCCAGGCCACTAAATAGCACATTTCTCCTCCGTTGGACATTCCTGAGAGAAACGTGTTCTTTCTGCTGAAACCGCATTCATTCTGAAGTTTATGGGCGAGGTCAATGACAAGTGCCACATCGTCATCCTTCAGGTCTGCCTGTGAAGGATAACCCACGTTCCAGCCCGTCTTGCCGACTGAATTCACCCTACCCTGAGGATAACAAACGGCAAAACCTTCTTCACGGGCAACCTCCACCATCTCCCGGCGGTAACCGGCAGCCTTTCCGCCATAACCGTGGAGAACAAAAACAAGAGGCATATCCTTGGGATTGCTGTCAGGGATATACAGCCAGTATTCCCTTTCCATCCCATTATAAGTAAAAGTATGCTTTACGGCAGGATCGTCTGTCCTGGTCTGGGCTGACACTACCCCAAAGAAAGCAGTTGAGATAACAACTGCACAGAGTAAAAATCTTAATGTTTTCATTTTGTTTTAGTTAATATGCGGCGAGGAATACCGGTTTATCATCTCCGGGTAGAACGAACGACGAACGCATAGGAGAAAGGAAACCGGTTTCAAGATTGAAATCATATAATTCAAGCGTACGGGAGTCACGGCACGCGGCCAGAAGATGCTCCCCGTCCGGAGTAATTATGAAACTTCGCGGATGGGCGCCCGTATTCCGATAATAGAGTTTTGAGAGCCTGCCATCGGCGGAAACGCCGAAGACGCAGATACCATCGTTACGGGTTCTGTGGGACGTGAGAAGAAAACGGCCGTCGCGGGTCATTCGGATATCGGCGCTGTCTCCGGAAGCCTCGTCGGCAAGTATTCGCTGATGCAGCACGAAAGACGGATGGATGGTATCCAGGTCGGCCGTGCGCCACGAGATAACCTCGCCGGACCACTCGGTGAGAAGATAAAGAATCTGCCGCTTGTCATCGAAGGTCATGAAACGCGGGCCCGATTCCGCTCCGGTCTGAAGATCCACGATCTTGACGATTTCCCCGTCATCCGCAAGGCGAAAGATATGGACGCAGCCCAAGTCACGGTTGGCGGCGGCAAAGGTACCTCCCGGCAGGGCCACAACCTGATGCGGATGCCCGCCGAAGTCCTTCACATATACAAGTTTGTCAAGAGCCTCCAGATGCTTGCTGAAAACGGAAACCGTGCCTCTCCCGAAATCCGCGGTAAGGACATACCTTCCCGCATTCAGAATATGGCACGGATCGGCACCTTCATTGGCGACAAAGGCGGTACGATGCCAACGCCCCTCCTCCATTTCGAAGGAATAAGCCCCGGAACGGGCTCCGCTTTCCGAGACGGTGTACGCGAAATGCTTTCCGACATCGATAAAAGAAGCGTTTGACGCGGGAGCGGAATACTCCTCGCGGAAAGAACCATCCGCGAGATTCACTACCAATTCGTATATGGCCGAACCGTATGTTCCGACAAGCAGCTTCATAAGCGTCGAATATAAATATAGGGTATTTTCAGTATATTTGCGCCATGTTTTTCAAAGAAATAATATTCGATCTGGACGGAACCCTGCTAGACACGATTGACGACCTTGGAACGGCGTCAAACTATGCGATGGAGCAATGCGGGTTCCCAACCCATCCGCTTGACAAATACAGGCAGAAAGTTGGCCACGGAATAAGGAACCTTATTATCAACGCCCTGCCACAGGGGCAGAGCGACGAGACCGTTGACAAGGCCCTGGCAATATTCGTTGACTACTATATCAGCCATATCGACGTCCACACAAAACCCTACGCCGGAATACCGGAACTGCTTCGTGACCTTCAGGCCGCAGGCACCAAAGTGGCGATAGCCTCAAACAAGTTCCAGAGAGGAACCGAAAAACTAGCCGGGAAGTTCTTCCCGGACATCAGATTCTGCGCCCTTTTCGGAAACAGGGAAGGCGCCCCTCTCAAACCATCTCCGGAGATTGTCCGCGAGGCGATGAGGCTTGGCGGGGTTACTGATTCAGTTGCAATGGTGGGCGACTCTCCCACAGACATCAAGACAGCCAAGAATGCCGGAATCCCGGCCATAGCAGTCAGCTGGGGATTCAGGGGCAGAGACGACCTCAGTGCAGAACAGCCGGACTATCTAATTGACAACATAGAGGACCTGAGAAAGCTGATCCTCCCGTAAATGACCACATACCATGAACAAGTTAATTATCGCTCTCGCAGCCATTGCGACCCTTGCCTGTGCACCCAAGGCGCCTCTTAACACCTGGACCTCTGAGGAAAAAGCCCTTATTGAAGCCCAGGATTCCATAATGAGAGTCCTTCTGGTTACGGACAGCAAGGACAGCACCGTTCTCAGAACGCCCTGCGATACCCTCACGCATGAAATGCTCCTAAGCGAGGATTATGCAATCCTGGCCAGGAAGATGCTGGCAACGGTCAAATCCCCTCAGCAGGGCGGAGTGGGAATAGCCGGCCCGCAGGTGGGCATAAGCCGCAGGATTGTGGCCGTCATGCGATATGACAAGCCGGGGAAACCGTTTGAATTATATCCAAACGCAAGGATTACAGCCTTCAGAGGCAAAAAAGAGTCCGGTCCGGAAGGCTGCCTTTCCATTCCGGGAAGAAGAGGGAACGTTCTCCGGTACAGGGACATAGACATAACCTACTCAACGCCTCAGGGCGATACAACCGAATCCGTTCAGGGATACTCAGCTATCATATTCCAGCACGAGTGCGACCATCTTGACGGCGTGCTCTACACCGATTATCTTGACTGATTCCCCAGACTATGAAAAAAACAATCCTATCAATGACAGGAGCGATAATGCTTGGCTTCACTGCCGCAGCAGCCTCACCGCTTGACATCATACCGATGCCGGTAAGCGTGGAGGTAACCAGTGCGCAGCACACCTACAACGGCGACGAACTGAAAATAGACATCGGCTCAAAGGCCTTTGCCCAGAAGACGGCAGGTCTTGAAGACTTTGCCAAAGAAGCCGCATACGAACTAAGAATAACCAAAAACAGGATCACAGTCAAGGCAAACGCCGAGCTCGGTGTCTTCTACGCCATGCAGAGCCTCAACCAGATGCTCGGAAGACTACGCCCGGAGGACAAGCCGTCCTGCACCGTCCTACAGTGCTGCAGGATTTTTGACTATCCGAGATTCCCATACAGGGGCCTTATGATTGACACGAGCCGGTATCTCCGTTCAAAGGAGTTCCTCCTCAGACAGATCGACGTCATGGCCCTGATGAAAATGAGCGTCCTTCACCTCCATCTCACCGACGACGAGGGCTGGAGAATGCAGATTGACCGTTACCCGCGCCTTACCGCCGAGGCATCCCACAGATGGTGCTTCGACTGGGACACCTGGAGAAAGGCCGGACGGCGCCTGGTTCCGGAGGGCACGCCGGGGGCGTACGGGGGCTATTACACCAAGGACGACCTCAGGGAAATCATTGCCTACGCTGAAACCAAACACATCACGGTAATTCCCGAGATTGAGATGCCGGGGCACAGCGCCGAAGTCTTCAAAACATATACGGAACTTGCCTGCACGAGCCTCAGACATACGATGGAACGGCAGAAAGACCCTACTGCAAAGCGCAACGCAAAGGGAGAGCTTGTTGAAGAGGGCACGTTCAGGCTCTGGGACCTCTGCCCGGGCAAGGACGCAACCTTCGAATTCCTGGAAAACGTCCTGGACGAGGTGATGGAAGTATTCCCGTCCAAACTCATCCATATAGGAGGCGATGAAGCCATCAAGAAGGCCTGGACCGAATGCGACGACTGCAAAAAAAGGATGCAGGAACTGGGAATAGAAACAGTGGACGAACTCCAGAGCTATTTTATCAAAAGAATCGAGAAGTTTGTCAATTCCCGCGGCAGAAGGATCATCGGCTGGAACGAGATCCTCAAGGGAGGACTCGCCCCGGATGCAACAGTGATGTCCTGGCAGGGCATTTCAGGAGGACTGAAGGCCATCGAACTTGACCACGACGTGGTGATGTGCCCGGAGGAGTACTGCTACCTGGACAGATATCAGGACAACCCGGACAACTGCCCGAGAGCATTCAGGACCTACGTTCCGCTGAGCAAGACCTACAGTTTCGAGCCTGCCAGCGAAACCATCCCAAAGGACAGGCTTCACCATCTTCTTGGAGTCCAGGGCAACCTCTGGGCTGAATTCGTACCCACTGATTCACACGCCGAGTATATGCTTTATCCAAGGGCGTTTGCAATTGCCGAGACAGGATGGAGCCAGCCGGAGAAGAAAGAATACGAAGGATTCCGCAGGAGGGCCACCCTTCTGGAAAACCTCATCGTCTCATACGGCTACAATGCCTTCGACCTCAAAACAGAGATGGGCGCTCCGACCGGGCCGATGGTGGAGACATATTAATAGCTTAGAAATCAATTAAATTTCAGTATATTCGTACTGTAGATAATAATACTTTTTATGAAACCGACAGAATTTAACGGACTTTTTGATAAAGTGGTAGCCGACTATCACAAATTCGATGACATATATAAAGAATGTGAAAACCCATATCAGGCTGGCACGCTCGAGTTCCTCCTTTACAAGAAATGCTGGATTGATGCTGTACAGTGGCATCTGGAGGATGTAATACGTGATCCTCAGATTGACCCTGCCCGTGCCCTTGAAATCAAGAGATGGATAGACCGTTCCAACCAGGAGCGCACCGATATGGTTGAATACATCGATTCTTTCTTCCTGGACAAATACAAGGATGTAAAGGTTCTGCCGGACGCAAGGATCAACACCGAGACTCCTGCCTGGGCAATTGACAGGCTTTCAATCCTCGCCCTCAAGATCTGGCACATGCACGAGCAGGCGGCACGTGAGGATGCGGCCGAGGAGCACAAGGCAAAATGTCAGGAGAAGTTGAACGTCCTTCTTACACAGAGAAAGGACCTCACCCAGGGCATAACCGAATTACTCGAGGACATCGAGGCGGGGCGCAAGTATATGAAGGTTTACAAACAGATGAAGATGTACAACGACCCGGCTCTCAACCCTGTCCTCTATGCAAAGAAATAAAAGCATACTCGTAATACGGCTTTCCGCTATCGGCGACGTGGCAATGAGCGTCCACGCCGTCAGGGAGCTTAGGAAGGCATACCCGGACTATCGGATAACCATATGCACCCGTGAAAGGCTTGCTGGATTCTTCTACGACATTCCGGACCTGGAATTCTTGTTCTTCCCGGCAAAGGCAAGTTTCATCGACCTGCTGAAGTTCACTGGCGAAGCCCGCAAGATGAAGTTCGGATACGTGGCGGACATCCAGAACAACCTCAGGACGAGCATAATGAGAATCGGCCTTAAACTGTCCGGCTGCAAGGTTGCCGCATACGACCAGATGACCTACGAGAAATGGAAGGTTAAAAGACGTTTCGGGAAACGTCTTAAGCCTATCCGCAACAACGTACTGAGGTTCTGTGACGTGTTTGCAAAACTTGGGTTCCCGGTTCCGGATCCTGTGGTGGAGAAAAAGAAACTGCCGCTTCCGGAGGTGTTTGACAAACCCAAGAACGGCAACTGGATAGGCATCGCCCCGTTCTCAAGGAAGGAGAAGAAAATATACCCTCTGAATTTGATGGCAGAGGTTGTGGGCATGCTTTCACAGAAGGCGGAAAAGATTTTCCTGTTTTCCGGTCCGGGAAAGGAAAAGCAGTATGCTGACAGTCTGGCTGCAAAGTATCCTAACGTCATACCGGTATTTGGAAAGACTGATTTCAACGGTGAGACGGCCCTGATTTCCAACCTGGACATCCTGATCACCATGGACTCGGCAACAATGCATATGGCAAGCCTTACGGGGGCCAACTTCCTCTGCATCTGGGGCGGAACCCATCCTGCCACCGGCTATTCGGCCTGGGGTGCAAACTGGAAAGAGAACTACATCCAGCTCAGCACGCCTTGCCGCCCATGTTCAAACTACGGTGAGGGAAAATGCAGACACAACTTCATGTGTCTCCGAGAAATAGACCCCGTTTACATAGTCTATAAAACCTTATCAAACATAAACCATGAGTAACCAAGATTATAAAAACCAAGCTCTTGCCGCCCTCAAGGGCAACTGGGCGCCGGCCGTTCTGGCCATGATCGTGTATGTTATCATTTCCGGGCTTGTTGAAACGCCTAACGTACTGAATGAGCTGAAAATTGTCAACTTATGGTACGCGGCTCCCATCACCCTTGCAGGAATGCTTCTGATCGTTCCTTTAGCCCTCGGATTGATGAACGCCTACAAGGAACTTCTCCACGGCGACTACAGGGTCACCGGAAACGCATTCCGGATTGCTTTCTCCGGCGGTAATTATCTCCACATACTCTGGGGATACATCCTTATGCTCATCAAGTTATTCCTCTGGTATCTTCTCCTCATCATTCCTGGAATCATCAAATGCTTCTCCTATGCATTGACTCCGTACATTCTTGTTGACGAGCCGGAGCTTTCAGCGCTGCAGGCAATCAAAAAGAGCAGGAAAATGATGAAGGGACACAAATTCGACCTTTTCTGGCTGTTTCTCAGCTTCATAGGCTGGATAATCCTCTGCATCCTTACCTTCGGACTCGGAGCATTATGGCTCGGTCCATATATGTATACCTCTTATGCGGCATTCTACGAGGACGTAAAAGCCGGATATCAGGAATAATAAACTGGAAAACTAAAGAAGTCCATCCGGGATCCTCATCACGAGGGTTCCGGATTTTTCATCTATGGAAACGATGAAATCTTCGTGAAGAGGTACAAGAACTTCCTCTTCAGTGCCGTCTTTACGGACGTAAACGCAAGGATTCCCTGGGATATCCTCTATCCCGGTAATCTCCCCGGCCTTGGAGCCGTCTTCATTAAAGATGGTAAAGCCAACCAGGGCTGCGTAACCATCAGAATCCGAATCCTCAAAATAATCGATGAAAACAGGCTGGCCGACAACTTCCTCGGCATCTTCAAGATTATGAACGCCCGTAATCTTAACGAGAGCCTTGGACGAGCCTCTCTGGGACATGGATTCAATAAAAAATGGAACCGGCAGTCCATCGAAATTGATGTATACCGGTTCCTGGATGTCAAGATCCTCCGGGTCAAAGGAACGGAAACTCAAAACGAGCTCTCCGTCCGTCCCATTGGACTTTAATACCTGAGCAATCTGCAGCAAGATTAAGCCTCCTGTGCAGGTGCATCAGCAGCTGGCTCAGCAGCGGCAGCCTCTTCGGCAGCCTTTGCAGCGGCAGCAGCTTCTGCCTCAGCCTTCTTCTTTGCGAGTGCCTCAGCTCTCTGCTGGTTAACCTTAGCCTCTGCCTCAGCAGCAGCCTTAGCCTTGTCAGCGGCAGCCTTAGAAAGACCATCCTTCTTAGCGGCGATCTTCTTGTCCTGCTCAGCCTTCCATGCAGCGAACTTTGCGTCAGCCTGCTCCTGTGTGAGGGCTCCCTTAGCTACGCCACCCTGAAGGTGCTTCTTAAGGAGTACTCCCTCGTAAGAGAGGATTCTGCGTGCAACGAGAGTAGGCTCGGCACCAACGTTAAGCCATGCAAGAGCGCGCTCAGAGTTGAGAACGATGGTTGCAGGGTTTGTGTTAGGATTGTAAGAGCCGATCTGCTCGATGTAACGACCATCGCGAGGTGCGCGTGTGTCAGCCACAACAATGTGGAAGAATGCGAAATTCTTCTTTCCGTGGCGCTGAAGACGAATTTTAACAGCCATTGTGAATCTGTGTTAATTGATTGAAAATAAAAAACCTGTGCTTCCAACCCGTGGAAGACGGCGACAAAGATAATCATTTTCAAACATTTACAAAAATTATTATTTTTGCCACCGATTATGAAAGTAGCACTTGTTACAGGTGGCAGCCGTGGAATCGGCCGCGCCATTTGCGTGAAACTCGCAAGCATGGGTTATCATGTCCTCGTCAACTATGTATCAAACGACGCAGCGGCAGAAGACACCCTCAATGAAATCACAGCCGCCGGCTCAACTGGAGAACTTCTCAAATTCGATGTCAGCTCCGACGACGAATCCTCAAAGGCAATCAAGGCCTGGCAGGATGCCAATCCAACAGAATATATAGAGGTACTTGTAAACAACGCAGGAATCAGAAAGGACAACCTCATGCTCTGGCTTGAGGACTCCGACTGGTACAAGGTGATCTCCACCAACCTCAACAGTTTCTATAACGTCACCCACGCCGTACTTCAGGCTATGGCCGTACACAAGAACGGAAGGATTGTCAACATGGCTTCCCTCTCCGGACTCAAGGGCCTTCCGGGACAGACCAACTACTCCGCCGCAAAAGGTGGAATAATTGCAGCCACCAAGGCTCTGGCCCAGGAAGTGGCAGCCCGCAAGATCACTGTGAACGCCGTGGCTCCTGGATTCATCAAAACCGATATGGTGGAAGGTCTGGACGAGGCTGAACTCAAGAAGACCATCCCTGCCAAAAGATTCGGAGAGCCAACCGAGGTGGCAAACCTCGTGGGCTTCCTCGTATCACCTGAGGCTTCATACATAACAGGCCAAATCATCGGTATCAACGGAGGACTTTACTCATAGGCCATGAAAAGAATCATTCTCTCTGTTGCCGCAGCACTCCTGTGCGCCGCAACATGTCTCGGTGCGGACAATTCCGCCGCCCTTTCCAGGATTGAGCAGATGAACGCTTCCGTCAAGGGAATCAGCGCCCAGTTTGCCCACAAGAAGACAATCAAGGCTGCCGGCAAGGTTATCAAGATGCAAGGAGACCTTGAGTTTTCCAACCCTGATAAACTCAAAATGACATATTCCGTCCCTGCCACCGATAAAATCGACATAGACGGAAAGAATTTCACAATAGTCCGCGGTAAGGCTCCGCAAAAATTCGACACATCAAAGAACGCCCTGATGGCCTCTCTCAGCAACACCCTCCTGAACTGTTTCAAGGGTAAGGTCAGCGCCATCGCAAAGGACAACGATGCTGACGTTACTGTGTCGGAAACCGCTGACAAATACATGGTTACACTTACAGCAAAGAAAGCTGCCGCGCGCGGATATTCCAAGATTGTCATGACATACCGAAAGAGCGACGGTCTGCTGATGGCCCTCGAGATGGAGGAGTTCAGCGGAATCGACAACCTCTACACAATGTCACAGCCTAAAAGAAATATCTAAAAGTTTTTTAAAAAGTTTTGGATATTCTGAAAAGTAGAGTATCTTTGCAGTCCCGAAATACAAACGGTCATCCGTTTTGTGGCGGACCAAGATCTGCGGATGTGGTGAAATGGTAGACACGCTACTTTGAGGGGGTAGTGGGCGTAGGCCTGTGCGAGTTCGACTCTCGCCATCCGCACAAAAGCTTCGAAGAGAAATCTTCGGAGCTTTTTTCGTATATTGCAGCGTTATGTCCGATACAATCGAAAGAATAGACTTCGGCGCCCTGCCCCATTCAGGGCACGCGACCATCATCCAGGACAGAATCTTCCTGGATGACAACCTGGATTATAATATTCCGGAAAATCAGCGTCACGGAAGCTGGCGCCCATATAAACTGCTCACCTCTATCCAGATTCTGATCATTCAGGGGACATTCAAGATAAAGGCAAATCAGAGAGACATAGTCGCCACCAAAAACGACCTTCTCCTGCTGCTTCCCGGAACCATCATAGAGGGATATGACATTGGGGAGGACTGCAGGCTGCTGATCTGCGCCGCAAAGGCCAAACACGAGAAGCAACTGGACAAGATGCCGCCTAAGAGCGCCCTTGCAATAGTATCAATGCTCATGGGCGTTGAAGATCCTTTCAAGATTACCCTGGACGACGAATACTGCGAGCTCTTCAAAGAGCAGATTATGCTGGAAAGGAAATGTTATCCGCTTATACACCCGGATTTTCTCGAAGACGTCCTCTTCGGGCATTTCAATAGCGTGGCCGCCATCCTGGCCAGCAGCCTGAGATGCTCCATTGAGGATCTGGGGCCAAAGATAAACCGCAACCGTGAAACAGAACTTATGGCAAAATTCATGGAAGCCGTACATAAATACGCCTCAACGCAGAGGAGCGTCGCTTTCTATGCGGACAAGGCCTGCCTGTCACCGAAATACTTTGCAAGGATTATCACCAAGGTCAGCGGAAAGAAGCCGGCCTTCTGGATTAAGCAATATGCAATCCTGGAAGCAAAAGCCCTTCTCGCCACCGGCAATTACTCAATACAGCAGATCAGTGACAGGATGAACTTTCCCAACCCTTCATTCTTCTGCAAATACTTCAGGCAGGAAGTGGGCATGTCCCCTGGAAAATTCATGAAATCAAGGTAGAATCTCAGCCTTCAGCGCATCCATTCCCAGGATGCAGGCCGATGTGAACACGGATGTCATGGACACTCCGAGTATTCCGTGCAGGTTGAGGCTCTGGCCCGTCATCAGAAGATTAGGGATAGGAGTACGGGGCGAGAGAATAGTCCCCATCGGATTCATCCAGTCCTTTGCAACTCCATAGGCCGAGCCGCCCGGCGTTCCCGTATAAGACTCATAGGTGAGCGGCGTGCTTGTAAACACCCTCTCCACCGCGTCCGAGAGCCCCGGAATGGCCTTTTCAGCAAGGCTCAGGCACTCCCGGGCCTTGGCCTCCTTACGGGCCTCATAATCCTCGGTACGGGAGTCAATGGACATCGGACTGAGAATATCCAGATGAGTTGAATACGAGCCTTCTTCAGGAACATAGGAATGTACCAGCACGCTCTCCGTCCTGGATGCGTCAGGGCGCCAGAGGTCGGCCCCTGCCGTATGCACGAACACGTTCCTGTTAAGATAAGGCAAAGAATCCTTCTTAAGGCAGATATTGGCGGTGAACATACCGAAGGTATTCTTAAGGGAAGAAATCCTGTTACGGTAAATTCTTCTGAGCATCTTAGTATCACTGACAAGCCCAAGGGTAACCGCAGGATGGGCGTCTGAGACCACCCAGTCAGCCGACAGCGTCTCTCCTCCCTCCAGTTCCACCCTGGCTATGCGTCCTCCCTCTTCCACGAGGTGCTCCACCCTGGCACGGGTTCTCACCTGTCCTCCGAAAGACTCTATCTGTGAGGCAAGCCTGGCGGCAATAAGTTCTCCGCCGCCTTCAAGCCTCCAGGCGCTCTGTATAAAGGAATTGTTGATCTGGGCGAAGATATAGAGAGGAAGCGTATCGGCATTGAGTTCCATTTTCAGGGAAGTTCCGCTCAGGACCTTCCTGAGAAGGGGATCCGAAACGGTTCCGCACAGAAACTCATAGGCGCTTTTTGAGAAATTCTCCGAAGGGGAATCAAACGAGTCAAAGATATGGTCTCCTACCCCCTTGAGGAACGAAGCGTATTTCCTGAGTTCTTCCCTGCTGCCGGGAAACTTTTCCGACAGCCTTTCCACAAACCTTTCGTGGCCGCTGGCAAACGGGAAGGCCCCCGCCCCCTCAATGAACACCTCGTCAAAGCAGTCCTCGTCAAGACGTCTCCAGGGAAGGTCCAGAAGGTTGAAGTATTTGAAAAGAGGATGGAGGGACTGGCCCTCGTCCAGGCCGCCCACATAGTGGAAACCCGTGTCGAAGGTCCTCCCGAGACGCCGGAATGTCTGAAGGCAGCCGCCGATCTGCCTCTCCTGTTCCAGGACGGTCACCCTGAGGCCGTGACGGGCGAGAATATATCCCACCTCAAGACCGCCGAGACCGGCGCCTATGACAATCACGCTATCCATTTACCTTGAAACTCTTTCTGAAATAAGGAACCTTCAGCAGCAGTCCAAAGACAAGAGGCTGGAGGATATATGTAATGGAAATAGTCGAAACCATTCCTATTAGAGTGCTGACTCCGATGCCGTGGATGGCAGGATGGACTGCCAGAAGCAGGGACGCCACAACAACAATCAGCACGAAGGCCGAGAAGAAGATTGCCGTCTTGTGATATCGCAGGAGGCTGTCCTGGCCGCTGCGAGCGGCGCTCAGAAGTCCCTGCATCACGAAGATGCTGTAATCCACTCCGATTCCGAAGATAAAGGTGGAAATGACAATATTGATGAGGTTGAACTCTATTCCAAACAGGGCCATCACTCCCTGGACGACATACCAGCTGAAGAACATCGGCATAAAGGCGATGAGGGCAATCCAGAGATTCCAGAACGACAGCAGCAGGACGATGAACACGAAAAGCGATGAGATGCCGAGCATCGTGCTGAAGTCGTCGTGGATTGTCGTGACCATCGTGGTGGTATAATAGAACGGGTCGATGACAAGGGCGTGCGGGAACGACGAGACGGCGTTTCCAACGGCCATCGTGTTCTCCTCGGGCATTTTTGCCGAGCAGAAGACCAGCCAGGAACCGTCGTCTTTTTTCTCGATGAAGTTGGATGAAAGGCTTTCGGGAACTATGCCCGCGTCATAAAGGGAGGACGGGGCGTACTCGGCCTCGACCATCGCATAGAAAGGAGCGAACATCGAAGGGTCAAGTCCTCTCCTGCGCGCAGAGGCGCCAATGTATCCACCCACCGTGGATATCCTTTCAGGAGTCCAGTATGCATTCCAGAGATCTATGCGCCTGCGCTGCTGAGGCTCGCTGACATAGATTTTGGAAGCCATTGAAGATGTAGAAGAGACTACGCCTTCATCCTTGAGCGAGTCAAGAAGGGCGGCAAGCCCGACAGAATAATCGAGAGCGTCGTCGAGATTGTCCGCCGTAGAGGCGTAGTAAACGTTTGTAAGCCCGCGGCTGACCTTCCGGGCATAAAGCTGTTCGCTCTCCACAACCTTAGGCTCCATATAATTGAGGTTGCGGATGTCTGCATCAAAGCGGACCTTGCGGGCGAAGATGCAACCCACAGCAATTACCAGGATGGTAAGAGCCACCAGAACATAGCTCCTGGAATATGGGTAATCGTTGATTTGCGCAACCTTGTCAAACACCTTGTCATTCTTGCGGCAGTCCGATTCGGAGAGGAAATGAGGGAGGAAGACCAGGGAGAAGACGGTATTGCCGGCAAGGGCGAGGGACGAGAAGATTCCGAAGTCCCTGAGAAGGTCGCTTTCAGTGAAAAGCAGGCCGAGGAAGGCGCCTATGGTGGTGATACAGCCAAGAACCACAGGCGTGGACTCGTCACGGAGGACCTGTTCAACGTTCCTTACGTGACGGTAATGGGTCAGGACGTGGAGGCTGTAACTGATAGCGACTCCAAGCACGATTGCTCCGATTCCAAGGGCGATAAGGGACATTCCGCCTTTGACAACCCAGATTGTGGCAAGGGCGAAGAATGAACCGTAGGCGGCAGGAATCACAAGTTTCCAGACGAGGGAAATACTCTTGTAGCAGAGGCAGAGAACCAGCAGGATCAGAAGGAGGCTCAGCCCTATTGTCAGGAAGATATCCTTCTTGATTGTCCTCGCGTTGAAGACTCCTCTTACGGCTGAACCGTGGAAATAGACCTTCACCTCAGGATGTGCGGCCTCGAACTCAGCGCTGAGGGACTCAAGTTCACCCACCAGCACAGCCCCGGATTTGGAATCGAAAGATGAGAAGGTTGGAGCAAGAAAAGCGAGGGCAACTGTGCTGTCCGCACTGAAAAGATGGCCGTCCATCACCTTGAAATCATTTCCGCCAAGACTGACGGAGCGGGCGAGAGCCGTTCTGAGGGCAAGAGGATCGGTTGCAACCATCTGGGTTGCGCTTCCGGTCCAGTCGTTCATCACAGCCTCGTAATTCTCCTGCATACGGCTGTCTATGGCCTGAGGGGCGGACAGGGAATCAAAAACGGCATAGCAGGTTGAATCCACAAAGGAAGGGACGTTGGAAAGGGCGTAATCGAGGGCCATCACCGGCAGGTCGGGCTCGATACGGTACAGCACATTGTCTATGCATCCCAAGGTGGAGTCCCTCTCCACGAGGGTCTCGACGAATTCGTCGGCCAGGGAGGCAAGTGTGTATGTGTCAAGGGTATCGGCC
Organism: uncultured Bacteroidia bacterium; assembly: GCA_902795785.1. Taxonomy (GTDB): domain Bacteria; phylum Bacteroidota; class Bacteroidia; order Bacteroidales; family UBA932; genus Cryptobacteroides. The sequence goes on from CADBMK010000083.1 coordinate 14,444, forward strand.
TTTCCTTTGAATTGAAGGAAGAGTTTGTCCTTGACCCTGAGGTTGCCGAAGACAAGGTCCATCTTCGGATTGGACGACATAAGGAGCTTGGCAATGTCCTCCTCGTACCTGACTTTAAGCCCAAGGGATACAAAAAGGGCGGCGCTAATGACAAGCGACGCATATAATGCTGTCTTGTGAGACCTGAACCAGCGATAGAGCGCTACGAAAAAACTACCCATTTACAACGGCTTTCAACGTGACATAATCCTCTCCGCCGGAA
>CADBMK010000084.1 GCA_902795785.1 uncultured Bacteroidia bacterium
GCCTTCGTCATCCCAACCGTGCTCGTCATCACCGATGAGCAGACGCTTAGGGTCTGTTGAAAGAGTTGTCTTACCGGTTCCTGAAAGACCGAAGAAGATAGCGGTGTTCTCACCGTTCATATCGGTATTTGCAGAGCAGTGCATTGAAGCGATGCCCTTGAGAGGGAGGAAGTAGTTCTGCATAGAGAACATGCCCTTCTTCATCTCACCACCGTACCAGGTGTTGAGGATAACCTGCTCCTTAGATGTTACGTTGAATGCGACAGCAGTCTCAGAGTTGAGGCCCATTTCCTTGTAGTTGTCAACCTTAGCCTTAGCAGCGCAGTAAACTACGAAGTCAGGCTCCTGGTCGAACTCGGCCTGGTTCTGAGGACGGATGAACATATTGGTAACAAAGTGAGCCTGCCATGCAACCTCCATGATGAAGCGAACCTTCATGCGGGTATCCTTGTGAGTACCGCAGAAACCGTCAACTACGAAGAGGCGCTTGCCGTCGAGCTGCTTTACAGCGAGCTTCTTGAGGATTGCCCAGTTCTCCTCTGAAAGAGGGTGGTTGTCGTTCTTGTACTCCTCTGAAGTCCACCATACGGTGTCCTTAGAGTTCTTGTCCATTACGATGTACTTGTCCTTAGGAGAACGTCCAGTGTAAACACCGGTCATAACGTTGATAGCGCCGAGCTCTGTTACCTGGCCCTTGTCGTAGCCTGTAAGCTCTGGTCTTGTCTCCTCATTGTAAAGCACTTCGTAAGAAGGATTGTAGAGGACTTCGCTGGCGTTGATGCCATACTTTGTCAAATCCATTTTTGCCATAATTGTTGTATTAAAAGTTAAAACTACTATTCAATTCTTTTCCCGGGATACTGCAAAAATCAATCCGCATTTTCCCAACCGACAAAGATAATAGAATTTGGGCATTTTTCAAATTTTTTAACATCTACAGGTCGCCAGAAAAGGGCGGGATTTCCCCGTCGTCCACCATATTCCTGTAAACAGCCAGCCAGTCCGGCGATACCCCTGCGGAAGGGCTTCGGAAAGCATCGTTAAGTTGCCCCATCGTGTACACTCCCCCTTTGGAAGAAACGAACTCCTGCAGCTTTCTGCGCGTGATTTTACGTCCATCCGATGCCTTTCGGCGACATACGTCACAGGTAAGGCAATCCTCGGACTGATCCTGTCCGAAATACTTCAGAAGGAAGCGCGAGCGGCAGGTATCTTCCTCTTCCACATAACCCGTCATTGCATCACACCTTTCCTTCCAGGCAGACTTCAGCATGGCATACCTGTCAGGTGACAATCTGACATTTCCGGGCATAAGCCTGTCATGATGCAGATAAAGCACATCGGCCGTGTCAGCCGGTACATAGCGGATTACATGCTCAAGGGACATCCTGTAAAGAATCTGGCGCAGAAGCGGTACGGTGACATCGACAGCTCCGGCAAGATACTCCTCGTCCACAGGAAGAGGATAGTTGAATATGCCGGCATAGTTCCTCATCAACATCTCCAGGATGGTCACCATCCTGGCGTCGGAAAGCGTCACCTCATAAAGCTGGTTCCTGTCAACTACAATCTGCACCCTGGTCTTCACCTCGGCGTCCGAAGTATAGGTCCAGTGGTCTTCACGCTCCAAATACCTCATGGCATACATAACCGGGGAACGGTTAAGTTTAAAATGTCGGCAAAATTCCTCAAGATCGAACTTGAGCTGCCTTCCGGCCCCCGTATCATAAGGTATCTGAAAGAAGATGTGCACCTTTTGATATATATCCTCAACAAATTCAAGGGGAGGGAAAGAGACTTCCTCTATCTGCTTCATCCTCCGAAGGTCCACGGCATTCCAGAGCAGGACGGCATAAGAGCGTTTTCCGTCACGGCCGCCTCGTCCCGCCTCCTGGAAATAAGCCTCAGGGCTCTCCGGAATGTCATAATGGATGACGAAACGCACATCCGGCTTATCGATTCCCATTCCGAACGCATTGGTGCAAACCATCACGCGTATCCTGCCGTCCTTCCACTCCTGCTGCCGCTCAGTCCTGGTCTTTGGGCCGAGGCCGGCGTGATAGAACGAGGCGCTTACGCCCTGGGA
>CADBMK010000085.1 GCA_902795785.1 uncultured Bacteroidia bacterium
AACAGAGTTAGATGCATCTATTGGTATGCTTGCATCAAAGGCAGGACAACTGGGAAAGAAAGCCAAGGAAGTGGCTGGAGCAGATGAGTTAAAGACTCGTATTCGTCAACTTGACCATGCGAATAGAGTTGCAAGAGGTAACCCAAGGCCGTCGAGAATTACCGAATCCGGACGGTGATATACGAAATGCGCATCTGAATATCAATTCGTGTAAGTCAAATAGTAGAACCCAATACGAATTAAAAGGTAGTCAGCAAACACTAATGGAATCGTTTTTTAAAACTTTTAATTTTCATTCTGTGCGTGGAACGTCATTTGGCGTCAGCTATGATCGTTTTACAAGGAAACCATTCCCTGGACATTCGTGGATGAAAGGGACATGGGACTATATGATTAGACCAAAGGAGTATAATAGAAAATACCCTGGGGTAGGAATGCCTCCAAAATAATCTATGTTATGAAAAATACAGTAATACGTCTTGTAATTATTCTAAGCGTTGTTTCCTTTTTCCCTTTGGGATACTTGTATTATTACTATCCGAGAACAGTAAAATATGAACTCGCCTTTGAAATCAATAAACCGGATTCCACATTTGATCGGTCATATTTCATAGGCTTTGATTATGTTGAAAACAAAGATTGGTTAATGTATTATTTAATTGAGTCCTTAAATAAATCATCGTCACCTAATCATCTTCTCAAAGGCTACGATAATGTCTTTTTGGAAGATTTGGCAAGTAAAATGGATTTTGATAGATATGACTTTATAGTCACTTACCAAAAAAGATTAGTAAAACTACAACATTCTCCGTATCTAACTAGAGAAAAAGATGGGCTTTACTTTGATGATCTAACACCTTTAATCCCAACTTGGGACACAGTGAAAACTGATAAAAACTATATATACAGAATAAAGAAAAACAAACGCTTCAGAGCCCCTGGGCCATAACACTGCTCTCGGAAACCCTCCTCTGTGCTGAGACGTCAGACAGTCATGCCGCCATCATTGCGGATGGAACGCAATCAACAGGAAAAGCGTATCTTTACGTCACTGACCACCTTTCAAGCGTCAGGGCAATAGTGGACATTGACGGCAACGTTATGGAACGTAAAGGGTTATAAATAATATAGCCTCGAAAGTATTGTGTGTTACTTTCGAGGCTATACTGTTAGTATTCTTTAGTATTCGGACTAGAATACGTCTGGTTCCGGTTTCTGCTCCTGTGCAGCCTCCTCAGCGCTCTGCTCAGCAGGACGGCGGAAGTCGCGGCGTGGACGGTCGTCACGGCGGTCACCTCTGCGGTCATCGCGGCGTGGTCCCCTGCGGTCATCGCGGCGGTCACCTCTGCGGTCGTCACGACGGTCTCCGCGCTCAGGCCTTGGCCTGCGCTCTGGCTCTACGTAGCCTTCAGGCTTCTCGGTGAGGGCTCTCATAGAGAGTCTCATCTTGCCGGTCTTGGCGTCGATTTCAAGAAGCTTGACATCAATCTCGTCGCCGACCTTGAGGACATCCTCAACCTTTTCTGTCTTCTCCCATGCAATCTCTGATACGTGGAGGAGACCTTCCTTACCAGGGAGGATCTCGACGAATGCGCCGAACTCGAGGATTGAAACTACCTTTCCGTGATATACCTTGCCAGGCTCCGGTACGGTGGTGATACCCTCGATCCAAGCCTTGGCCTTCTTCATTGCCTCAGCGTCGTTTGTGGCAATATCAACTACACCCACAGTGCCTTCACCTGCCGGGTTAGGCTCCTCTGTGATGGTGATGGTAGCACCGGTTTCCTTCTGAATCTTCTGGATGTTCTCGCCGCCCTTTCCGATGATGGCGCCGATGAATTCAGATGCAACAACGAGCTGCTCGATGCGAGGAACGAATGGCTTGTAGTCCTCACGAGGCTCTGCGATTGTCTTGAGCATCTCTCCCATGATGTGGATACGGCCCTGACGTGCCTGCTCGAGTGCCTTTGCGAGCACGTCGTAGCTGAGGCCGTTGACCTTGATATCCATCTGGGTTGCTGTGATACCGTCCTTTGTACCTGTTACCTTGAAGTCCATGTCTCCGAGGTGGTCCTCGTCACCGAGGATATCGGTAAGGATTGCGTAACGGTCGTTAGGACGCTCCTCGTCTGTGATAAGTCCCATTGCAACACCGGCAACAGGCTTCTTGATCTTCACACCTGCATCCATGAGCGCGAGACAGCCTCCGCAGACTGATGCCATTGATGAAGAACCGTTAGACTCAAGGATATCTGAAACTACGCGGATTGCGTATGGATTCTCTGGAGCGAGTGGAACTACTGGCTTGAGGGCGCGGAGTGCGAGGTTTCCGTGGCCGATTTCACGACGGCCTACACCTCTCTGGCTCTTTGCCTCGCCGGTAGCGAATGGAGGGAAGTTGTAGTGAAGGACAAACTGCTGGTCATCCTGGATGAGAACCTCGTCAGTCTCCTTCATATCCATCTTGGTTCCGAGGGTAACGGTGGCAAGTGACTGTGTTTCACCACGGGTGAAGATTGCTGAACCGTGTGCGCAAGGGAGGTAGTTAACCTCACACCAGATAGGACGAACCTCGTTTGTCTTACGTCCGTCAAGACGGATTCCCTCGTCGAGGATGAGGTTTCTCATGGCCTCTTTCTCCTCGTTATGATAGTAGCGCTCAACCATGGCAGCCTTAGCCTCCTGATCCTCCTCTGAGAGGGTTGCAAGGAAGTCGGCCTTGATCTGGTTGAAGCCGTCCTCACGCTCGTGCTTTGGCTTTGCAGCCTTGGCGAGCTCGTAGCACTTATTGTAGCAGAACTCGTGAACTGCCTTCTTGAGGTCCTCGTCCTCCTCGTCGTGAGGATAGTCTCTCTTGACGTCGTTGCCGAGTTCCTTGATGAGTTCCTTCTGAACGCGGCAGTGCTTCTTGATCTCTTCGTGAGCAAACTTGATGGCGCCGAGCATTACATCCTCGCTTACCTCGTTCATCTCACCTTCAACCATCATGATGTTCTCTTCGGTTGCGGCTACCATAAGCTCGAGGTCAGCCCTCTTCATGTCTGTGAAGCTTGGGTTGATTACGTATTCACCGTCGATGCGGCATACGCGGACTTCTGAGATAGGACCCTCGAAAGGAAGGTCTGATGTAGCAAGGGCACATGATGCTGCGAGACCTGCGAGAGCGTCCGGCTGGGTGTCCTTGTCTGCTGAAATAAGAGTTACGTTTACAAATACTTCAAGGTGGAAATCTGAAGGCCAGAGAGGTCTGATAGGACGGTCGATAAGACGTGAGATGAGGATCTCATAGTCGCTTGACTTGCCTTCTCTCTTCATGAATCCTCCAGGGAAACGTCCTGCTGCGTAGAACTTTTCCTTGTAGTCAACGGTAAGTGGCATGAAATCCGTGCCTTCCTTTACCTCTTTTGCTGCGCAGACTGTGGCGAGGAGCATTGTGCCTCCCATCTTGATCACTGCGGATCCGTCTGCCTGCTTTGCGAGCTTGCCTGTTTCAATCTCAATGACTCTTCCGTCTGCGAGCTCGATCTTCTTGTTAATGATATTCATTGTTTTTTCTTTGCCGTCCGCCTCACCCGATGTGAGTTTGTTAATACTAATCCATCCTCAAAATTATGTGGAACCCTGACCGCTGCGGACTGCTTTGTTAGCGGCCGGGCATTGAATTTTCAAAAAAAGGGCCCGGTCCAATTTTGAGCCGACCCCTCTGTTCCTATCGCTTATCGACGGAGACCAAGCTCCTTGACGATATTTCTGTACCTCTCGATATCAGTCTTCTGGAGGTAATCCAGAATCTGACGTCTTTTACCTACGAGACGGAGAAGAGAACGACGTGTAACGTTGTCCTTCTTGTTCTTCTTTACGTGCTCTGTAAGGTGAGCGATACGGTAGGAAAATAAAGCTACTTGACTCTCTGGAGAGCCGGTGTCTGTATTAGACTTTCCGTACTTCGCGAAAATCTCCTGCTTTTTGTCTGCCTGTAAATATTCAGCCATAATACAAAAAACTAAAGGTTTAAAAATTAATGTAATAAAGGTGCCTCCCGATAGGGGAAATAAGCTCGCAAATGTAACCATAATTTTCGGAAAATCAAATCTTTCCGAGGAAATACCGTTTGCTTATCTTTGTACCGTGGCAGGTATGAAAACATATGTGGACGAGAGTCTTGGCGAGGTGACCTTCAGAAAGGTCATCCGCTGCAGAAGCATTTCAATTAGAGTCCGTCCTGACAGGCACGGGGGAGCGAAGGTTTCGGTAACCCTCCCTTTTTTCACGAGTTATGCGCGTGCCCTTGATTTTTTCCTGAGCAGGCGTGAAGACGTTGTCCTCGCCGCCGGCAGGTATTCCAATCCGGAAGTGGATGACGGGTACATAGAGGACCTTAGGCGCCGCGCCAGGGAATATCTTCCTGAAAGAACGCGGAGTCTGGCAATGAGGTACGGCTTCACGGAGCTGAACAGGGTCTGCGTCAAGCATAATCTGAGCAACTGGGGCAGCTGCTCCCGTCTGCACAACGTGAATCTCAACCTTAATCTGATGCGTCTGCCATATCCGGTGGCGGATTATGTCATCCTCCATGAACTCTGTCATCTCAGACATATGAATCACGGCCCGGAGTTTCACGCCCTTCTGGAAGACCTGTGCCGGGACAATATGGAACGCATTGCAAGGGAGGATCCGTCTGCACTTGCCTTCCCGCTCGGGAAGAGCCGCAGCCGCTATCCAGTTTCAGGAATGCTATCTGCTTTCCTGAAGAAAGAAAAATTGATATAAGTTGTCTTTTTTACAGTAACTTTGCAGAATCAAACTAAAAACTCTATCAAGATGAAAATTGGACTGGCAGGCGATCATGCCGCATTCGAGTACAAGGGAAAACTGATTAAGTACCTTGCCAAACAGGGAATCGAGACTGTGGATTTCGGTGCATATTCAGAGGAAAGCTGTGATTATGCTGATTTTGCCCATCCTCTTGCTGAAGCGCTCGAGAAAGGGGAAATCGATCTTGGAATTGCCATCTGCGGCACTGGCAACGGAATGGCCATAACTCTCAACAAGCATCAGGGCGTGCGTGCGGGCCTTGCGTGGGGAACTGAAATCGCACGTCTCGTCAAGGCTCATAACAATGCCAACGTCCTTGTAATGCCGGCCCGTTTCATCTCTTACAGGATGGCGCTTTCCTGCGTGAAGACCTGGCTTGCGACATCTTTCGAGGGCGGCCGCCACGAAAGACGTATCGCAAAGATTCCTATTCAGAAATAATTTTTTTCTTTTATTATAAACAAACAGCCCGGCGGTTTCCCGTCGGGCTGTCCTGTTATTGCAATGGCCGTTAAGTAGTAGGGATTTCTCCTTCTACAGGCTCATTCTGGCCGTTAAGCTTACCAATGATAGGCAGGGCAGAGATGCTTTCTCCGAATGTCATATCCTTGTAATACAGAGTCTTTTCTGCGCCTTCTGTGGCGGCATTTCTGTATCGTCCGATAAGTTTACCTGCGGTTACGTAACCTGATATGGTTGGGTTAACCGTACAATTCTCGAACTGCTTGGTGGCATCACCGAATCCTCCGCAGAGTCCGCCTGCGTAAGGGCTGCCGATGATTGTTCCCTGAACTGAGCAGCCGGAAAGCTGTCCGTTGAAGTATCCGACTATTCCTCCGATTTCACCCGCCTTGGAGTCAGGATCAGCGGTAGCGGCAGCGGCGTTAAGGTTTGCATTTACCTGACAATCTGTAAATGTTCCGTTGAAACCTCCGGAAATACCTCCGACGAGGATTGCGCAGGTTTCGTCACAGATTACATCTCCGATGTTAGTGCTGTTCTTGATTGTACTCTTGCTTGCGTTAGGAGTTTTGTCTGCCTGATATCCACCGGTGATTCCTCCGAGGTAACTGTAAGCTGCAGTTGTAATTATGCCTGTCAACTTGATCTTTCCGGTGTTGTATGCATCATCAATCGTGTGTTTTGTTTTAATGAATCCGATTACTCCGCCTACATATTCCTGATAACTGAAATAGTTGGTGGTATTGGATCCAAGGGCAACGGCCCTGCCGTCAAATGTTACGTCTGCATAGTTGGCGATGGACTTTGCGTCGGTTGCGCAGCTCATTCCTATAACACCTCCCGTGTAGCAAACCTTTGAAGCGGCCTTGCAGATAACTTCTCCGTTGTTTGTGATATCATTCAGAGTTTCTGCTGAAGAGTATCCTGCAACGCCTCCGACGAATGACTGGGTTCCGCCTCCGCTCTTCTGGCGGATGGTAACGGTCAGTTTACCGTTATTGTTGCAGTGCTCGAGTTTAACGCCTGTAGAGGTGTTGAGGCTGGTGGTTCCGAATTCTCCTACAACGCCTCCTGCGCATGGCTGATAGTTACATCCTGCAAATGCGGCTCCATCAGTTCCTGCTGAGAATGTTCCTGTAAAGGTTACGTCTCCGTTGTTGTGAAGGCTTGATGAAGAATGGGTGATGCAGGCTGCAACACCTCCAATGGTAGGGCTTGTGTTGTTAGTTGCATTTTCAGGAGCGCTTACGGTTACGTTACCGTTGTTTGTGCAGCGCTTAACTCCACCTTCCATGTAACCTACAACTCCACCGGTGTTGCTATATGAACCGCTGTTGTTAGTGTCCCAGCTAAGGGTTACGTCACCGTTGTTCACGCAGTTTACAATGTCACCGTTATTGACAATCTGGGCTATTTTGTGCGCTGAAGTTCCTCCGGTGATACCTCCGATACAAGAGTATTTGGTGCGGTCTCCTGTAATTGTGAAAGTAACGTCCGCATCGTTCGTACAGCCATAGATGATGTCCTCACCTTCTGTACCTGCAATCTGTCCGGCAACTGCACCGACCCAGACTCCACTGTTGTTGGCAATGGATGAGAGATTGAAGGTGACGCTTCCTGAAGTATGGCAGTCGGTGATGAGTCCGTTGCTGATGCCGGCAATCATACCGTACTGTGCAGGAGGGGTGATGGTGCCTGAAGGCTTTGAGAATGCACCTTCAACGTTTACGTTGGTGATGGTACCGTGGTTGGTATTGGCGATGAGACCGAATGTTCCGCTTTCAGGGAAGGTTACCGTACAGTTCTTGAAGTTGGCGTTTGAAAGGCTTGCTGTTGATTCAAGCACATTGAAGAGGGCAACTCCGTCTGATGTGATGTTGCTGAAAGTGTAGCCCAGGCCTTCGATTGATGATGCGAAGGTTGGAACTGTGGTGAGTGTGATACCTGTGAAATCGATGTCCTTTACTACGTAAAGCTCGCTTTCTGCGGTAAGGCCGCTCATGAAGGCAGCGTAAAGATCGTCAGCGGTGGCAATCTTAGGTCCAGTCTTTGTGGCCGTAGGGGTACCGAGGTTGATGATTGCGTTTCTGTCTGCAACCAATTCGTGTGTACCGGTCTTACTTCCTCCGGATGTGGCCTTGAGATAGACGATCTTGATACCCATGTCATATTTTCCAGGGAGAATGGCTGCGTAGTAGGTCTCTCCTGCCTGGAATCCTGTGGCTGATTTGAGCTCAAGATATTCTGCACCTGCAATTACCTGGTATTTTACATTGCCAGGAGCAAAAGTGTTGTCTCCTGCGGTAGTAGCTGTAAAGTCTTCGAGATTGTACTCAACTTTGCCGGCGAGAGGCTCGCCTCCGTTTGAGTAAATTCTGATTTCTTCAATACCGTCTTCTGGAATTGTAATTTTCAGCAGGGCGGTAAGGTTCTTCATATATGTTGTGGATGTGACCTTGACGCGTCCGGCGCTGACGAGCGCCTTAGGGTCGGCACCTCCTGCAGGAATTACCTGGCTGGACTTAAGTGTTGTCGTGAGTTTGGCTCCGTCATATGATGCGTTTTCATCATAAGGATAGAGTGCGATAGGGACATTGGCGAGTTCTCCGCTGTATGATCCGGAGAAGTTGGCTGATGATCCTTCCGCAGACGTGGCCTTGAACAGGTCGTTAGTGGAGGTAGTCAAAACTGAAACCGAGTCGTCAACTGTCCAGTTGACCTTGTAGGATGCATCGATGTTGGCCTTTGTAGGCTCAGTTGAGATGCTGAAAGTAATCTCCTCAGGAGCGTTCTTTCCGTTGTCTACGAGTTCATTCTTCTCGCAGGATGCTGCCACCATGATTGCAAGAGCGGCAAACATAAATTTCATTGTCTTTTTCATGTCTGGAAATTTTTTTGTTTACCATTCGTAATCGATTGGATCGGTGAATTGTTCGGTTGAGTCTCCGGCCGAAATTGGAACTCCGCAGACACCATCCTCAAGGGCGATGTCCGAGAACTTCAAATCAGGAGCGGTGTACTCTGATTTTGGTGTTAACATAATAAGTGTGTGTTATTTGGTTAATAGTTTAATTGTTTCATCTATCGTCAGGGCGTCCTTGACGGAGAACAGTCCCGATTTGCTTCTCTGAAGGGAATCGAGATGGGCTCCGGAGCCGAGACTTTCACCAAGGTCTCTGGCCAGGGCTCTGATATAGGTGCCCTTGCTGCATGCAACCCTTATGGATGCATGAGGAAGGTGCAGGTCAGTATTGTCAGTTACGTTAATTCTTGGGTTAGCGTGGCCCGACTCGTATTCGGGCTCTTTTTCTTTTTCCGGAATGCCGTCAGCGTTAAATGACAGCAATTCCATTTCAGTAATGTTAATAATCTGCCTGGAGAGCGTCTCCACGGCAGTGTGGTCAAAGGCAGTACCTTCTTTCTGGGCCTTCTTGAACGCCTTGCGTGCCAGTTCGTAGGCACGAATGCCGTCTACTGACTTGGCGCTGAAAAGGGGAGCCACCTGCTCCTGCTGCCCTATGAAAGCTGGAATCACCTTTTCCAGACTTTCCCTGCTTACTCCGTCGGTGGGGTAACGCCGGTCAATTTCCTTTTCAAGGTCGTATGAAGGAGTGGTAGCACCGAACGTTATGCCGGCGATATACTCCTTACCTTCTTTCTGCAACGTCTCGGCCAGCCTGGTGGCCTTCCCGATGCATACAAGAAGAACTCCGGTTGCAAGGGGATCCAGCGTTCCGGCATGGCCCACCTTCAGGTTCTTCTTGTCAAAATGATGGATGGCGGCCCATTTGATCTTGCGGATCACGTCGGCCGACGTCCATCTGTATGGTTTGTCTATCGGAATTATGATTCCGTCTGGATAATCATCAATGCTTACGGACAGCCGCGCACCGCTTTCGAGGTACTTTCTGTCCGTTATCAATGCATTAATGCTATCCATTCAGTCTTTCCGATGCAAATCTCACTCTTTCTGCAAACTCCTCCTTTCCGATAAAATAGAGGATGTCTGCAATTCCAAGGCCGCTTGACGCGCCTGCGAGGGCGAGTCTCAGGCAATTCATAACCTTGCCCATTGGCCATTCGTTGGACTTGATGTATTCCTCGATGGCCTGGCTGATGGCCTCCGGCTTCCACTGTCCCTCATATGAGGATACAAACTCCGCAACTTTCTGTGCAGGAGTGTAGTTTTCCGGCTTCCAGAACTTATCTACGTCCTTGGCAAGGAAAGGTGCGGTGACGGTATCGTCATAGACCTTTGCCCTAGGGTCCGCAGCCCTTCTTGGATCAGCTGGCTTCTGCTCTACGGCTGCTCCGGCCTTGATTCCGTATTTCTCGAATTCTGAAGGAGATACGAAGAGGTATGATGCCACCGTCCAGATGTCCTTAACAAATATAGCCCTTTCTTTTGTAAGTTGTACTACCTCCTTGACGATTTCCTTTGGCCTTGATATTCCGTGAGATGCAAGGATAGGAATGAACTCCTCCGTAAGCTGGTCGTCGTCTCTGAGGCGGAGGTATTCCTTGTTGTACCATTTTGCCTTCTCAGGATTGAACTTGGCTCCGCTCTTGCTGACTTTTTCGATTGAGAAGGCCTTGATGAGCTCGTCCATGCTGAAAAGTTCCTGCTCAGTTCCCGGATTCCATCCGAGCATTGCAAGAAGGTTTACGAAAGCCTCCGGATAGTAGCCGTCCTCACGGTAGCCGTGATAGACCTCTCCGGTGGAGTTTGTCCAGTTGAGTGGGAATACAGGGAATCCCATCTTGTCTCCGTCACGCTTGCTGAGTTTGCCGTTTCCCACAGGCTTAAGAAGAAGTGGAAGGTGTGCAAACCGTGGCATTGTATCCTCCCAGCCGAATGCCTTGTAGAGCATATAGTGGAGAGGAAGGGACGGAAGCCACTCCTCGCCTCGGATAACCTCGGTGATTTCCATAAGGTGGTCGTCAACTATGTTGGCAAGGTGGTAGGTAGGAAGCTCGTCGGCCTTCTTCCAGAGAACCTTGTCATCCAGGGTATCGGTATTCACCTCAACGTGGCCGCGGATGAGGTCGTCCATCTTGACAACCGTGTTCTGCGGCATCTTGAACCTGATAGTCCAGTCGTTTGTGGTCTCAAGAAGGGTCTTGACCTCTTCCGCAGGAAGGGTCAGGGAGTTCCTGAGGCTCATTCTTGTCTGCTGGTTGTAGATGAAGGTCTCGCCCTTGGCCTCAGCCTCGGCGCGTGCCTTCTCGAGAGACTCCGCTGAATCGAAGGCGTAGTATGCGTAGCCGTTTTCGATGAGCTGGTCAGCATACTGACGGTAGATAGGCTTTCTCTGGCTCTGTCTGTACGGAGCGTGAGGATGCCTTTCTGACGGCTGCTCAACAATGTTGCCGGCTTCGTCCACACCTTCGTCCGGAATGATTCCGCACCAGTTCAGGGCCTCGATGATGTATTTTTCAGCACCTGGAACGAATCGGTGCGAGTCCGTGTCTTCAATTCTGATAATGAAATCGCCTCCGCGCTGCTTTGCGTAGAGATAGTTGTACAATGCAGTCCTCACTCCGCCCATGTGAAGTGGGCCTGTCGGTGACGGGGCGAATCTAACTCTCGTTCTTCTTTCCATTTTATTCCTTTGTTTCCACGCAGTTTGCTGCGATTCTTCTGATAGCCGCCGTGCCTTCGAGCTCCGCGATATTCTCACCGCTAAGGGTCACGAGCGTCGGCTTTGTTGTATAATTGAATGTCCTCTTGTTTTCCTTTGTCGTGAAACCGATCTTGCTGATGGTTCCGCCGTTTTCGTAGAACTGGTTGTTCTCCGTACATACCTGGGTCTCCTTGTGGTACTCGAAGTCCTTGTCCACGATGATCAGGTTGCCGAGGCTGACGTCAGTAATGGTGTCAATCTTGCTGACATTGAAGCCCGTGGCGATGGCCGTGATCTGAACCGAATCACCGAAGTCCTCGCTGTCGTCCCAGACAATTCCCCTCTTGAACTTGTTTGCGTTTCCGGTATACTGGTTGATGAGGGTGTTGATCTCGTTGAGGCCGTCCATCGTAAGACCCTGCTCGTTTCTTCCGGCAGTGATGTTGATCAGCACGTTCCTGGCTGTCTTGAGGTCGAAATCGTTGAGCAGAGGTGACTCGAGGGCCTGCTTTACGGCGTCCTTGAGCCTGTTCTTTCCGCTTGCCTTTCCGCATCCCATCAGGGCCATTCCGCTGTTTTTCATCATCGTCTTCACGTCCTCGAAGTCGACGTTGATATAGCCTGGCTTGTTGATAATCTCGGTGATACCCCTTACTGCGGTGGCAAGCACCTCGTCGGCCTTAGGGAAGGCTTCCTGGATAAGCAGGCTTCCGAAATATGTATAGAGTTTCTCGTTGTTGATGATAAGCAGGCTGTCCACGTTCTTTTCCAGCTCGCGGATGCCGTCTATTGCCTTTGACAACGATTCGTTTCCTTCATTCTTGAAAGGGAGGGTGACTACTGCCACGGTGAGGATGCCCTTTTCCTTTGCCATCTTGGCGATGACAGGTGAGGCTCCGGTTCCGGTTCCTCCGCCCATTCCCGCGGTGATGAAGAGCATCTGGGTTTCAGGGGTGAGGATGTAGCGTGCAATTTCCTCCTGGCTCTCGAGGGCTGCGTTTCGTCCCTTTACAGGGTCGCAGCCTGCTCCGAGTCCCTTTCCAAGCTGGATCTTGTTTGGTACGCTGCTCTTCAGGAGGGCCTGTGAATCAGTGTTGCAGACGATGAAGTCGCATCCCTGAACTCCGTTTTCGTGCATGTAGGTGACGGCATTGCAACCGCCTCCGCCCACGCCGATAACCTTGATGAGAGACCCGTTGGTCACCCATCCTTCAGGGAATACATCTACGAATGAATCAGTAATATCCGTCATCTTTTAACCCTCCATTCCGGTATAAATTTCCTCCATCTTGTCGCCAACTTTCTTGACCCACTTGACAAAGATACTGTCTTTTTTCGGTTTAACCTCTTTTTCGACTTTTTCAACCGGTTTCCTGACAGGCTCCGGCTCCTTTACAGGCTCAGGTTCCCTGACTGGTTCCGGTTCTTTAACCGGCTCAGGTTTCCATATCTGCTCTGGTATCTTTATCGGTTCTGGCTTTTTGATTGGTTCCGGTTCCTTGACAGGTTCTGGAATTGTCTCCTGTACTGGTTCCGGTTGAGGCTCCGGTTCTGGTTCCTGTACCGGCTCCTGCTCAATTACGGGGGCTTTCACTCCGGCAGGGATGTATCCTGTCTCCGCGATGGCGCAGTTTGGAAGCATATCCCTCTTGGCCGCGAGAATCATTCCGAGGGATACCGTTGCGCTGGTGTCTCCGATTCCGATGATGCCGTCGGAAGAGAAGAACTTCCTGGCTACTCCCATCCTTACGTTGTATCCTGAGAGTTCCTTGAGGAAGTTGGCGCAGTTTGCCATCTCGGCGGAACCTCCGGTGATAACCACTCCGCTTGCGAGGCTGTCTGCGAAGCCGCTTTCCTGGATGTCATACAGGATGGCGTCGAAGATTTCCTTCGTACGGGCCGTGATGACCTCTGAGAGATACTTGACGGCAATCTGCTTCAGGCAGTAGTTAGACTCGTCGTTGATCTGGATGATCTTCTCGCTGAGGGTCTGAAGCTTGTTAGGCATCAGCGCTCCGTAGGCCAGCTTGATGTTCTCCGCGAGTTTCTCGGAGATACCGCCCTCGGTCTTGATATCGTTGGTTATGCTCCTGCCGGCGAATGGGATGGCGGCGTAGTGGCGCATAATCTTGTTCTTGTATATGCTGACGGAAGTGACTCCGGCACCGAAGTCGATGAGGGCCACTCCGTTCTCCATTTCGTCGCTGGTGAGGACGGCCTTTGCCGTGACGTCAGGGACGAAGTACTTCTTTGTGATGGCTATGTCCAGCTTGTTGAAAGCCATATCGATGTTTGATACGGCCCTCTTCTTTCCGATGAAGATCTTGAAGTTGCCTTCGAGGTACGGGCTCACCATTCCCACCACGTCGCTCTCAATCTGGCTGAATTCTTCCTCTGTGGAGAAAGACTGGGCCACTGAGCCGTAGAGGAATTCACTTTTCTCATCATCGAGCGGGTAGCTGTCGATGGCCATGCTCTTGAGGTTGTCCACCTCTTCCTGGGTGATACAGGTGTTCTCATCCCTGTCTTCCCTTGCAGTGGCCGTTTCCACGCGGACAGCGTGTCGCGGCATTCCAACCACGGCCTGAGTGATCTTAATGCCCAATTCCTTCTCGGCTTCCTCGACGAGGGCCCTGATCGGGGCTTCCGCCTTTACCGGATTGATAATCGAGCTGTTGCGAATTCCGTTTGAGGGCACCTCTTTGTAGTAGATGATCTGGATGTCGTCAAGATACACCCTTGCGACAGTCAGGGCAATCTTTGCCGTGCCCAGGTCAAATGCTGCTATATGCTTCTCTTCTTCTTTCATATATTATTTTCTGCAAATTACTTGTCCCTTTACGCGTACATCCACCGTAGAATAGTATCCTTCTTCGAAATTCGGTGCGATGGACTTATA
>CADBMK010000086.1 GCA_902795785.1 uncultured Bacteroidia bacterium
CTCTACGAGCCTGAGGAATGGGTTGATTCCTGGGGAGCAAAATATGGCAAGGAATCCATCTTTGAAATCGGCATGGACACCCAGTCTGATCTCGGAACAGCCTCACTCGCCTACTACTATATGGCATATCAGAAGGTAAAGAACGCCATGGGCTGGTTCCTCGCAAGCGACTATTTCCTTAATCGTCTCGGTGAAGACCCTTCTGACGTAAGATGGGGCGTAATGGGCGCTGACGAATACGAGAGCACCTACGGTACAACCCACAACGGAGCCTGCTACAAATACGCGGGCGGAACCGCACTCCAGGGAGACGGAGGAGAGACTTTCACTGCAGTCAACATTAAAGTCATAAGACTCTCTGAAATCTATCTCATCGCCGCTGAGGCCGCTTTGAAAACTTCACATCCTGACCTTGCCGCCACTTACCTGAACGCAATCAGGCGCCGCTCTCCCGGCCTTGCTGAAGCCACGGAATCCACAGTTTCCCTCGATATGATCCTCAACGAGAGAAGCAAGGAATTCTACGGCGAGGGCCTGCGCTTCTTCGATATGATAAGGGCTAACCAGACTATCGTCTTTGACGACGAGCAGAACGACATCCCTGTCACCAAAAGAGCGAAGAGCATAGACCGCACTTTCGGTAAGATTGTCCTTCCTATAGACCAGGACGAGATTAACGCAAACCCTGCAATTGCCGGACAGCAGAACGAAGCATACAAATAATTATAACTGATCAGTCAGTTCTGAGGAATCGAACCAAACGTCGATATTCAGGACCGAGCAGATTTTTGACAAGGCGGTAAGCAGGAACGGGACGGCCCCCGCCACATGGGGAGCCGAGATTCCATAGAGTTCCTGCTCCGCTTTCATGTCATATACCTTGACATAAACGCCTTTCTCAGACGAGACTTTTGTCACAGGAAGCCCTTTGTCCTTGAAGAAATCAATCAGATTCTGCGCGTTGACAACAGGGACCACGTCATCGGCAACGTTATGGATAATTGAAATCTGCTCATCTTTTCTCGGAGTCCAGCCCTGGCACAGGTTTTCCCCCTGCATGGCAGACAGGAAGACTCTTCCCACACTGCTCTGAGGGTCAAGTGTCTCCGGCGTAAAAATGTCCGAGAGGATTTCCGTTCCTATTTTCCGGTCAATGGAGCCGCTGCCATATTTCTTTGACAGTATCCACTCTGAGAAATTGCCAAGCAAAGGTTCCTTGAAGAGCCTGTCCCATTCTACGCCAAGGTTGAAAATGGTATTATATGCCAGCAATGACTCTGCCACGGAGCAAGGCATTGCGGACCTGTTCTGTGACACCATCCATCTGTAAGTGGCAGGCAGGTCATAAGGTCCTCCTCCGGCAAAGGTATGTGTAATGCGGATTGAAGGATAAGACTCGGTGACAAGTTTCAGCACGGCAATGGACGTCTGTCCTCCCTGGGAATACCCGATATTAAACAGGACATTATCCCACTTGTATCCCTTTTCAGAAAGCAGTTTGCGCGCCGCCAGCAAAGCATCCACGCCGGCCTGGGCGTTTGCGCTGCCTATGCAGTATGCCTGCGGCTTATCCTCCGTGGATCCGAATCCGTAGCCATCGGCCGATACGGTAATAAGTCCGCTGCCGACTATAAACTTCTGCATGGCCAATCCCCCTCTGGAAGGGCACTCGTCCGCACCGAAAATCGTATATCGGTTATACAGTACCATTCCCCTGGCCGGCTTGCCCACGCCCACCTCGTCACCTATCGTGATGGTACCTGAAAGCATAACGTCTTTTCCAAGGGGATCCTTGGACTGATACTCTATGTTGTAGGCCGTCATCCTGCTCTTTTCGTAGCGGATCACTTCTGTAATCCGCGCCTCTATCTGTGGTTCGTCGTCATCCCCACCGATTGGGTCTTTGGAACACGAAGCCAGGAAAGGCAGTATCAAAAGAAGCAGAAGTATCTTGGTTTTAAATGAAATGGTCATGTCGGTAATTTTTTCGCATAAAGATAATGATATAACATATAACAACATATAACTAAATTTGTCCGGCAAGATTAATAATGCTATCTTAAGGTAATTTTAAAATTATCCCTTTACAGAATGATTCCGGACAGCGTAAAGTACGAATGGAAAGTGGTCAAAAAACTCCTCCCCGAGCAAAGGAAGGAGGCCCTCGACCTTGCCTGGAAGGTATTCCAGCAATTCGAGGCTCCCGAATACTCCAAAGAAGGGATTGAGGAATTCCACAAGTTCATTACCTACACGGCGCCCTCTGCCGACATGGAATTCTGGGGCGCCTTCATAAACGAGAAACTCGTAGGAATGCTTGCCTCACGTGCGCCACAGCACCTGAGCCTGTTTTTCGTAGACGCCCGTTATCAGCACGTAGGCATAGGGAAAAAGCTTTTCGAAGCATTTAAAAGGGAACATCCTGAAGGAACCACCACCGTCAATTCATCACCTTACGCCGTGGACATCTACGCCCGACTGGGCTTTGTGGCCACCAACTCCGAGCAGGTCAAAAACGGAATCCGTTTCACTCCGATGATATACACGGACAGAAGGACGGTGCGTCCTGCCGTAGTAACCGACATTCCGGCAATCATGACAGTCATGGATGCGGCCAGGAGGATAATGCGCAGTTCAGGGAACATGAATCAGTGGACCGGCGGCTATCCTTCGGAGGAAGTCGTCAGAAACGATATCGCCAGCGGCTACGGCCACGTGGTGGCGGACGAAGGCGCCATCGTGGGATACTTTGCCTGGATTCCGTCCCCGGAGCCAACATATAACATCATCTACAGCGGAAGATGGACTGAACCGGATGGTCCTTATCACGTAATACACCGTATTGCCAGCATACCGGACGCCCACGGGGTATTCGGCAGGATAATCGCCTGGTGCGGCGGACGGGAACGCAACATCCGCATAGACACGCACCGAGACAACAGGATAATGCAGCATTGCATCAAAAAAGCCGGCTTCAAGTACTGCGGCATAATATACCTTGCCTCGGGCGACGAGCGCCTGGCATATCAGAGAATCAAATGATGATGAATAGGGAGAAAGAAATCTATCGGATAACAATCCTTGGCGGCCTGGGCAACCTTGCCCTTCTGGTTTTCAAGTTCACGGCCGGGATAGTCGGCCACAGCGCCGCCATGACAGCCGATGCCGTGCATTCGTTGTCAGACTTCCTGACCGATATCATAGTATTGTTCTTTGTCAAGGTCAGCGCCCTGCCTCAGGACGAGTCACACGACTACGGCCACGGCAAGTTCGAGACTCTTGCCACCCTCTTCATCGGCCTTGCCCTTGGAGCGGCCGCTACAGGCATCATCTACAGCGGAGCGGAGAAGATGCTTCTCTGGTTTAAAGGAGAAGACCTTGAGGTTCCTGGAAAACTGGCCCTCTGGGCCGCCCTCATATCCATCCTCGTCAAGGAACTTCTCTACAGAATCACAGCCGCCAGGGGACGCAGCCTTAACTCACCGGCAATGGTGGCCAATGCCTGGCATCACCGAAGCGACGCCCTCTCCTCAATAGGTGCGGCAACAGGTATCGGAGGAGCCATCCTGCTGGGCCGGAGATGGGCCGTACTTGACCCCATCGCATCCATTCTTGTTGGCTTCATGCTGGTAAAAGTGGCCTGGGACCTTCTGAAGGGCTGCCTTGGAGAACTCACTGACCAGTCACTTTCTCCAGAAGACGAGGAAGCCATCAAGGGCATCATCGCCAGCTTCCCTGAAGTTTCAGACCCTCACAACCTTCGCACCCGCAGGATCGGCAACCGTGTAGCCATCGAGGTCCACATCCGCATGGATGGCACTCTTCCTCTGCGCACGGTCCACGAGCAGGCCACTGCAGTAGAAGACGCCCTCAAGGCCCACTTCGGTCCGGAGACCATAGTAACCCTCCACCTTGAGCCGACAAAGATTTACCCAAAAGTACAACACTGATAACAACACTGATAACAACACTGATAACAACACTGATAAAAAAGAAACTCAATCTATGAATATACTGTTCGTCTGTCACGGCAATATCTGCCGCAGCCCTATGGCTGAGTTCATCCTTAAAGACCTCGTCAAATCAAAAGGCCTTGAGGACAGTTTCCACATAGAATCGGCAGCCGTTTCCACCGAGGCAATAGGCGAGCCCA
>CADBMK010000087.1 GCA_902795785.1 uncultured Bacteroidia bacterium
AGTTGAATATACGTCGTACGCCGACTTGCAGTCAAGAAGGTTTATCGCCCTCAGGCTGAGAGTGCATCTCTTGAACCCCTTGGAAATTCTAAGCCCCAGATTGTGCTCATCTTTGGCAAAATCATACAATTCCCCATTTATGAATCCACAACGGTAATTCAGCTCGAACTCCCAGTCCTTGTCTGTTTTGTACAGGCCGGAAAACTTGACCTCATTCTTAAAAATATCCTCGTCAAATCCGGAATTGTTCTTCCAACGGTTACGGATCCATTCCAATTCATACTCCGCGGTAAGAGACAACTTCCCATCATCCCATTTGAGGCAAGGATTCATGCCGATACCCGAACTGCTCTGTCGTGACGATACAAAAGCGTCCGTGGTGCTGAACCAGTTCTGGAACGCCGCATAATCGAAGTTGTCAACATCAACATCATTGATGAGTCCCTTAGCCACCCGGCCCTCTGTCCTGCTGAAATTAGCCCTGACATTAACAGTGGTGCTCAACTTCTTCTGTTTTCCTATAGGAGAATAAAACGTCAGTCGAGCGGAATTGCCAAAGGAACTCTTGTCTGCATTTTCCGGAACAATGAACCTCTGCCCCCTGTCGTTATACCAGGTTGTATTGAGTTTAGGATTCTCGGTTATGAATCCGCCGGCATGGAAGGCAAGGAAGCCTCCGTTCTTAATTCCGGTTCTCAAATCCGCGGCATAGTCATGATTGACAGAACACTCCAAAACAGGATTGCCGATAAAGACAACATTGGAATAATTCATATTGAGCACCGGCATGAGCGACGCCCTGTCCGGCCTTGAGACCATATTTGAATAAGTCAGCGACATCTTTCCTCTGCGTCCATTCTTCTCAAGAGAGAAGATTGGGGAGACGTCGTGCTGCCAGGTCTCATCGTTCTTATACTCCGACGCCACTACTCCTGCAAACATCGTCAAAGAGTTGAGCGAATACTCCATTTTAGCCTCTTCGCTTAAGAGCAAAAGCCGGTTGTCATTGGAATTGTCATACGCATTATATTCAGAAGACCTGTCGAATTTGTCTCCGCTAAGATTACCGCTCAGGTCTACCTGAAAGGCCAGCTTGCCAGAAAGAGGCTCACAATAGAAGCCGTGCGCACTCAAATCATAATAATTCCTCTTGCTGTCATAAAGCACGCTCGCATCAACTCCATCGCCATCCCGATGCTCAGCCGAAGCACTTGCATTCACCCGCACCATACGGCCGGCTTTGCCACCCAGATTGAACAGGGTTGCCATTGCAAAAGTCTGCGCCCGAAGGGTGTTCTCCTTGGCATAATTTGACGTTGTCATTCCTTCGGACACTGTCACTCCACCGTCGGACGTCTTTCCGTAGCCCACCTCAGCATTGGCCTGAATCATACTTTTACCCGGATTCATCTTCTTCAGATCAATCCTGCCGGTCACAGTGTTCACCTCGCTTTCTCCGGTGTATCTCTCCGTCCTCTCAAGGAAACCGCTGCCGGAAGCCGTCCTTCTCAAAGTCGTATCTGAAATATCCTTTTTAGAGTAATCATACACCACATAACAGTTGGTCTCAAGCCTATTTTTGCCCATATGGTTAAAGTTCACTCCGGCAAGCCCGCTCTGGTCCTTTCCACTACGGGTGGCATTGTATGATTTCAACAGGTTACCGGACCTGTACATCAGCGTTGTTCCATTGAACGGATCCTCCACCATATTCAGGGCACCGACTCCAGTCAGCATATTCTTTTCACCATAAGAAGCCACGAATGCCTGTCCGTTGGCCTCCGGCTTCTTCTCGGCTCCGGCTGCTGCCAGAATATCACCGAACATCCCCTTCCTGTACTCTTTCTTCAGGGTCACGTCCATAGCCTTACGCTTTCCCTTTTTGGCAGACAGACCGGCAGAGGCTTCCTCATCGTCGAATATCTTTATATTCTGGACAATCTTTGCAGGGATTGTAGCAACCGCCACGCCCGGGTCGTTCATAAAGAACGTTCGGCCTCCTACAGTCAACTTGGTGATTTTCTCTCCGTTGAAAGAAATTCCACTTCCGTCAATCTCAATTCCAGGCATCTTAGAAAGCAGAGCTCCAAGACGTGAGTCACTTCCAACCTTATATGACGCTGCATTGAATATGACCGTATCTTTTCTCACTCTTACCGCATCTGCCGCATCTACTACTTTAGCTGCATCAAGCATATCTTTTGACGGCTTCAGCATGATGGTTCCGAGATTATATACATCCATTATATCCGTCGCAATGGAGAAGTTCCTGGCAAAGGCCTCATAGCCCATCATTTCCACATAGATAGTGTACTTGCCCTTCTGGATCTTATCAAACCTGATTTTTCCCTGATTCGTCAATCCAAAACTGCACATTGTGGTATCATTCTGCTTGGTAATATATGCTGAAGCAAAATCCACGGGTTCCGAAGTTTCCGCATCCTTAACCATAGCCTCCACGGCCACCACCTGCAGATTATTTACAATTCCATGGTTGATTATTGTCTGGGCTTTAGAAACAATACCCAATAAAAAAACCGCTGCAGAGGCAGCGAGTCTAAGAGAAGAGTTTTTCATTTATTCATTATTATTCCCGTCACAAAAATGAATGCGTTTATAACCATATTTCATTTCAAAGATAAAATATTAAAAACACGTTTGTTATCGTTATTTGTAATTTTTTATCAATAAAAAACCCTTAAAATTGATTATGCAACTTTAAGGGTTTTTGACAGTTTATAAGGAAATGCTTGACGGAAGTTTACTTGCAATACTCCCTATGGAACCAGAATGCAAACACTGGGTCGGCAAAGTAAACGCCATCCTCTTTTTTCTCTATCAGCTCCTTACTTATAAGGACGTTCTCTATCCTTGCAATATTAGATTTGCTTCCCAGACGATACTCCTCCAGGATATTGGACGATGCAAACCCAGTATGAAGGCCGGCATCCAGTGCCTTTAAATAATTCATCTGGTACACCGTCAAGTTGGCCAGCTGACGCACAAACAGGGCTGATGTCTGCCTTATCAAAAGCTCATATCCACTTTCCAGATTCTGTTCTGTTACTACTCCCTCCGTCTCTATCATCACATTCCACGCCAACTGCTGTACATATGACGAATATGACTCAACTTTATCGCACAGACGTCCTGCTATTTCTTCTGAGATGGTCATATTTCGAGTACCAAAACGCTGCACAATGTATTTGACCCATTCTTCCCTTGGAATGGTTCCCAAGAAAAACATATCTCCAAAATGATAAAACGGCTTGGCCCTATCCTGGAAAAGCCTGTCCATCATATGCTTTTTGCTTCCAAAAAGGCAGTACGATACCTTTTTCTGCAACTGCCACACGCCTCTCACCTTCTTTTGAAAATTCAACGAATCAGGAAATTCTCCCACCTGCTGAAACTCATCAATGCATACAACGATGTTCAAATTCCTTTTTTGCGCGATTCTTTCCGGAAGGTCAAGGATTTCCTCCGGCTTCTCCGTCTTTGGTCCAATACCCAGAGAAACAGAAAACTCCTGGGAAGGCTCCGGAGAGATTGAGATTTTAGGAGAAAGACGTGACAGGAAACTCTTTGCGAGCGCCATTGCCTGTTCCGCTTTTGTTGTCATGCCTTTAAGCACGGCAGAAGCAAAGCGTTCATAGAACTCATACTCGTCACGACAATCATAAATATCCATCATAACGACCTTGACAGATGGATCCGTAATCTGTTCAACAGCATGATAAACCAATGATGTCTTCCCGGTCCTGCGCGGAGATATCAAAATAGTATTCACGCCCGCCTCAAAATTCATTTTCAGGCGCTTGGTTTCAGCTTCCCTGTCAGTAAAATTCTCGCCAAAAACAGCGGTACCGTATACAAATGGCTTGCTCATACACGTAATGTTTTGAGCAAAAATAAACATTTATTTTCAGTCCACAAAGTTGTGGACCACAAAATTGTGGACCACAAAGTTGTGGACCGGAAAAGAGGGCAGGAGAAGAGGCTAGTGGGAGTCGTGGAAGGAGAAGGTAAGGGAGACATCGCCGAAGCTGCCGGAGACGTCATTGTTGACCTCGAAGTATTTGCTGGAGAGCTGGCCACGCCAGATGATATCGTCACGGACACGGCATGGAACGGAGAGGTCCAGGCCGTAACTCTTGCCCTTGACGAAGACCTTGGCGGTGCAGTTCCAGTTGGTCTGGGTTCCGCCGTCGTCCTCGGTCAGAAGGAAGGCGCAGGACGCAAGCTGGTCCGTCCACTCGGAGACAAGAACTGCATTGAGAGGGATCTCCTTGCCAATCTGGGAGCGGCGCACCACCACCATGAGGTCGGTGACTGACGGAGAATACAGGTGCATCTCAGCCTCGGTGCTGGCGGTAAACCCCTCGATGGCGCCGATTTTGACCCAGAACTCCGAAGCCCCACAAAACCATGGATCGTAATTGTGACTCACTCGGAAAGACTTTAAAACCAAAGTGCGGAGATAAGGCGCTGAAGGTGTGGACAGCTGGGAATAAGACGAGACGGAAGTCAGGGAGGAATTGGGCCGAATGATAACGGTGCCGCCCTCCCCCTCTCCATACTCACGGCGGAGCATCTCAAGGGTGGCGTATCCGCTGTCATCATTGCGGTTGACAACCCACACAGGCCTCTCGGATGCCATCTTCTCATCAACTACCACTTCCTGCAGGCCTCCATCCGGGAGCATCTTGTAGCCCACATTGGTGGAACTGCCGTCACAAGGGTCGAAGGTAACCACCGGGAGGGTGCTTCCGTCCCATTTTTCGGCTCCGGGCCAGTAGATCTGGGCGCCGGAGTCCATGAGGCGGTCAAGAGCAGCCTGAACCCCGGTCTCATCAACCTCGCCGGCCTTGGTCTTGGTTTTCTGACGGTAGTAGTTTTCAATCAGGTCCCTAATGGGTGTTTCATAGGAGGAAGGAGCCTTGGTGGAAGAGGTCTCGTCTCCCACTCCGGAGCCAGGGGCAGTCAGAAGGGTGCGAAGCATATACTCCTCGTCATAGCCGTTGCCGGAAGAAGACAGGACGGCATCCCTGACCTCTCCCATCTGTGAGGAGGCAATCGGAAGCTCTGAAAGCATTCTGGCAACATCTGAAAGCAGGACGGAAGGACTCTCCTCCTCTGGATCAGGAACATAATAATCAACATTCTCACAGGAGAAAAGCGTCATGGCGCAGAGCGCCGGAACGAAGAATTTCATAGTTTTCATGACATCAGTATTTTATGCAAATAGACAAAAAAATATCCGTGTAGTGGAATTCTACACGGATAAATTAGAAAGACACTGTGCCTCAACTATTTAGAATAGAAGACAAAGCGATTTTTTTCATAAAAATCCTTAACGGTCTCAGCCTTTGAGAAGCCTGCGCCCTTGAAGACGGCAACCGTCTCAGGACCTAGGGTCTCATTGATTTCCGTAAGGCACATTCCATCCGGCGCAAGGTAGCGTGCTGATATGTCAGCTATTGCGCGGTAGAAGACAAGAGGATCCTCATCAGGGACGAAGATGGCCGTCTCCGGCTCAAAGTCAAGGACATTCTTCCTCATCAGGAGCTTCTCGCTCTCCTTGACATATGGCGGATTGCTGACAATAAGGTCGAACTTGCCCTTGTCAAGAGAGAAGTCGGGACTCAGGATATCTGCCTTCACGAACTCAGGCGCAAGGGCTTCCTTCTCCTTAAGAAGGGCGCCGAAGTCCTGCCCTGAAGCCACCTCGATGGCTCCTTCAGAGATATCGACAGCCACTACCCTGGAAGTTGGAATTGCAAGGGCCAGCACCCAGGCTATGCAGCCGGAGCCGGTACAGAGATCAAGAATCCTGACAGGCTCGGCATTCTTGCCGAACGGAATCCTCATGCGGTGAATCATACCGCCGAGCTTCACTGCTTCGGACACCAGAAGCTCCGTTTCCGGACGCGGGATGAGGACATTCCTGTCCACCTTGAACTTCATCCCGCAGAACTCGGTGTATCCGAGTACATACTGGATTGGTTCACCTTCGGTGAGCCTCTTCATATCGTCCTTCAGGCCAGGTAAAGCCTTTTTTGGAACCTCATATTCTGGATTCAGGATGTGGGTATAGTTTTTCGTCCCTATCCTGTCCTCACAAAGCTGGAATACTATTGCCCTGGCTTCCTTTGCAGGATAAAGCGTCTCAAGCGACGCCGTACTTTCCTTTAAAAAATCAGAGAGAAGCATTATGCGTTTTCAATGATGTCCGTCAGGAAATCCCTCATCTGCATACCGGCCGCACGCACCATCTTAGGGACAAGAGAGGCGCTTGTCATACCTGGAATGGTATTGACTTCAAGGAAATACAGACCGTCCTCAGCGCTGATATAGTCCATTCTCACCACGCCTGAGCAGCCAAGATGAGAATAGATCTTCTTGGAAGCTGCCTGAATCTCGTCAGAAAGCTCCTTGGAAATCTCCGCAGGACAAACCTCACGGCTGTGGCCGTTGTATTTTGCGTCATAATCGAAGTACTCGTTCTCAGTGACGATTTCAATTACCGGGAGAGCCTTGACACCCTCTTTGTCGGCATAAACCGCACAGGTGAGTTCCCTTCCTACAACGCCCTGTTCCACAAGGACGGTAGGGCCCTCGGTATATGCGTAATTTACAGCATTCTCAAGGTCTGCCGGATCATTCACCTTGGTGATGCCGAAGCTTGAACCGCCGTCGGTAGGCTTAACGAATACCGGGAACTTGAGCTTTGATGCAACCTTTCCGGCAA
Source organism: uncultured Bacteroidia bacterium (assembly GCA_902795785.1). GTDB lineage: Bacteria > Bacteroidota > Bacteroidia > Bacteroidales > UBA932 > Cryptobacteroides. The sequence goes on from CADBMK010000087.1 coordinate 6,752, forward strand.
AAGCCTTAACGTCCGAACCCTGCCTGATGAATGCATCAGGTGCCAGCTTTACGAAATCAACGTCACGCAGATAGCTCTTGCAGGCATACTTGTCAAACGCGATTGTTGAAACGAAGGCGCTGCAGCTGCTGAACGGAATTCCCAGCATCTCCAGATAACCCTGAAGGAGACCGTTCTCGCCCGGTTTGCCGTGCTGCATGATATATACGTAGTCAAACTTTATCTTCTCTCCGTAAACGCTGACCGTGAAATCGGTCTTGTCAATCTCAGGGCGCGCCTCCTCAGGGAAGGTCACCCTCATTGAATCCTTCTTGCGGAAAGCCGCAAGGGACCACTTGCCAAACCGTGCGTAGATTTCATAGACATCATATCTGGTGTCATCAATCTGAGCCGCTGTGTACTCACCACTTCTGCAGGAAACCTCGCACTCAGAGGAGTCACTGCCATAAATAACAGCAATTGTACTGTACTTTGCCATTTGTTATTCGAAATAATAATCCTGTAAATCCTGTTCTTTCTGTGACTCGTCATCGTCTCCGCCCGTACAGTCCAGATTCAAATCCATTCCCGCCGGGGCGATGAACCTGTCGGTTGACGAAACGCTCAGCGAGCCGTCCTTCAGGCATTTCTGCATGAACTTTCCCCAGATAGGGAGGGCCATATGCGAGCCGCTACCCAGACGAAGGGACGAGAAATGCACCTGACGGTCCTCACCACCGACCCACACGCCAGCCGTAATGGTAGGCGTATAGCCGATGAACCATCCGTCGGAGTTGTCGTTGGTGGTACCGGTCTTTCCGGCGATGTCCATCGAATAAGGCATACCGTAAACCGAGCGGAGCGCAGCGGCCGTACCGCTGTTTACAACGCCGGCCATAAGGTTCTCCATCAGGTATGCCGTCCTGTCGCTGATGGCCTCGCGCTTGTGGTTCGTAAACTCTCCGAGAACATTTCCCTGATTGTCTTCGATGCGCGTCACAAATATAGGAGAGACATAAACGCCCCTTGAAGGGAAGGTGTTGTATGCCGCAACCATTTCATAAGGTGAAAGGTCAGCCGGGCCGGTGCAGAGGGATACCACCTCGTCGACATGGCTGCTGATACCCATCTTCCTCATCATGTCCGCCATGGCCTGAGGGCCGAAGCGCTTCATAAGGAAGGCCGAGTAGTTGTTGCTTGAATGGGCAAGTCCCCACTTGAGGGTGTAAGTCTTGCCGATGTACTTGTCCGGATCGGTACTCCTTGGAGTCCAGGTGTCGTCCCCCACGATGAATGTCTGAGGTACGTTGGCAACCTTGTAGCAAGGGCTGAGACCCTCCTGCATGGCAAGGGTGTAGAGGAACGGCTTGATGGTGGAGCCTACCTGACGCTTACCCTGACGGACGTTGTCGTACTTGAAGTATCTGTAATTAGGGCCGCCCACATAGGCCTTCACGTGGCCGGAATTAGGTTCCATCGCCACGAATGCGGTCCTGAGAATAGTCTTGTAATAGCGGATGGAGTCATCCGGAGTCATAAGGGTATCGATATAGCCCTTGGCATTGTATGCAAAGACGCGCATATTGCGCTTGGCCTTGAAACTTCTGAGAATCTCGCTCTCGCTCAGGCCTTCTTTCCTGCCCATACGCCAGCGGTCGCTCCAGCGGCGCGCCTGGTTCATCGCCCTTTCAATGGTCTGGTCGTCCACGTCCCGGGCGAACGGGCGGTTCTTGTTCCACTTCAAATCTCCGGCGAACTCCTTCTGAAGGGTCTTCATATACTCGGCCACAGCCTCCTCCGCGTATTTCTGCATACGTGAATCAATGGTCGTGTAAATCCTGAGGCCGTCCTTGTCAAGGTTATAGCTGCTGCCGTCGGCCTTGCGGTTCTTGTTGAGCCAGCCGTAAAGGTCGTCCTCAGCCCAGGCAAGCGAGTCTGCAGCATAATCCTCCCTGTACTGATAATCGGAACGACGAGGTTTCCTGGCGTTCATGTACCTGCGGAGCATATCGCGGAAATACGGGGCCAGGCCGGCATTGTGGTCCTGAACCTGATACTGGTCTATGTTGATAGGAAGCTCGCGAAGCGAGTCGCGCTCGTGCTTTGAGATGTATCCAGCCTTGTGCATCTGTCCCAGGACGAAGTTGCGGCGGACAAGGGCTTTGTCATAGTGGAGGGCCGGGTTGTAGCGGGTAGGCTTGTTGACCATGCCCACGAGCATGGCGCTCTCCTCGATGGTCAGGGCAGCCGGAGCCTTGGCAAAGAAGGTCTCGGACGCAGCCTTGACGCCGTAAGCGCCGCTGCCGAAGAAGATGGAGTTGAGATACATGTCTATGATCTCACCCTTGGTATAGTCCCTCTCAAGCTTGATGGCCGTTATCCACTCCTTGAGTTTGATCCAGACCATCTGGATCTTACCCACTACAGGAATGCCGCTTGTCTCGTTCCTCGGGTACAGGGTCTTGGCAAGCTGCTGGGTGATGGTACTTCCTCCTCCCTGGCTGGAATCGCTCATAAGGATGGTCTTCACAAGGACACGGCCAAGAGACTCGAAGTCAATTCCCGAATGCTTGTAGAAGCGAAGGTCCTCGGTTGCAACCGCAGCCTGGATAAGATAAGGGGACAGTTCCTCGTAACTTACGTACGTTCTGTTCTCTATATGGAAAGTAGTCAGGGTCTGCCCGTCAGCGGAAATAACCTGCGTGGCAAGTTTGCTGTCAGGATGCTCGAGTTCTTCGAAGGAAGGTATGTCGGCGAATGCCCAGACCAACAGTAAAAGTCCGGTAATCAGGGCGAAAGGAACGGCGACAACCGTCCAGAATATCTTCGTCACTTTCTTTCTGTTATCCTCAGTCATAAGCCCGTAATTTTCAATTTCAAAGGATACAAAATTAACAACAAAATTTGGAAAAATCCCCGTTTTGTGGCTTACTTTGCAGAATCAACTCAAAAATGAAGATATGGAGGGGAATCTGGTAATAGTTGAGTCGCCGGCAAAGGCAAAGACGATTCAGAAGTTTCTTGGAAGTGACTACATAGTTAAACCAAGTTTCGGTCACATCAGGGATCTTCAGGACAAAAAGATAAGCGTGGATGTAGAAAACGGCTTCACACCGGAATACGTCATCCCGTCAGACAAGAAAAAGGTCGTCGCAGAACTCAAGACAGCAGCGAAAAATGCAAATACAGTCTGGCTCGCATCCGATGAGGACCGTGAGGGAGAAGCCATCTCCTGGCATCTCTCTGAGGTTCTTGGATTGGAGAAGAGCAAGACACGCCGCATTGTTTTCCACGAAATAACAAAAGACGCCATCCTCAAGGCCGTAGAGAATCCACGTCAGATTGACATGAACCTCGTAGACGCCCAGCAGGCAAGACGAGTCCTTGACAGACTCGTAGGATTCGAGCTTTCTCCGGTTCTTTGGAGGAAAATCCAGCCGAAGCTCTCCGCAGGCCGAGTTCAGTCCGTAGCCCTCAGGCTCGTAGTGGACAGGGAAAAGGAAATCATGGAATTCAAGAGCGAGCCTTACTACCGCGTTGACGCCATTTTCCATCCGGACGGAAGCGCAGCCAGCGTCAAGGTCAAGGCAACCCTCGATGCAAAATTCAGCGGCGAGGACACGGCAAAGGCCTTCCTGAACGACTGCATCGGCGCCAGCTTCACCATCGACTCAGTTGAGCAGAATCCTGGCATGCGATACCCTGCCGCACCGTTCACCACGTCAACGCTCCAGCAGGAGGCCGCCCGCAAGCTCCACCTCCCTGTAAACGTAACGATGCGAATCGCGCAGAGCCTCTACGAAAGAGGTCTCATCACATATATGCGAACCGACAGCACCAACCTCAGTCAGCTCGCAATCAACACAAGCAAGAAATTTATCGTCGAGAACTTCGGCGCAGAATACTCAAAGTCCCGTCAGTACGTAACAAAGGCGAAGGGTGCCCAGGAAGCCCACGAGGCAATCCGCCCTACCTTCATTGAGAACACATCCATCGAGGGTACGGCACAGGAGCAGAAACTCTACGACCTTATCTGGAAGCGCACCGTAGCATCCCAGATGGCGGACGCAAAGCTCCTGAACACCACCGTAAAGATTGGCATCGACAAGCGAAGCGAGAAATTTGTGATTACCCAGTCTGAAGTGACATTCGACGGCTTCCTCAAGGTTTATATCGAGAGCTCCGACGACGACGAGACGGAGACGACAAGTCTCAGCCTTCCACAGCTCAAGAGCGGACTAAAGATGGATGCCAAGGAAATCAACGCAAGCTGCAAATTCACCCAGGCTCCATACCGCTACTCCGAGGCTTCCCTGGTCAAGAGACTTGAGGAACTCGGCATCGGACGTCCTTCAACATACGCACCTACGATCTCAACCCTGACCACGGGCCGCGGCTACATCGTAAAGGGAGACAAGGAAGGCAAGAAGGTGAAAGCCAATGACTTCATCCTCAAGAACGGCACAATCACAGCCAAGGAGAAGGTGGAAGTTGTAGGCGCGGAAAAAGGCAAACTCCTTCCTCAGGAGGTGGGAATGATAGTAACAGACTGGCTCGTAAAGAACTTTACGGACATCATGGACTACGATTTCACCGCCAACGTAGAGAAAGATTTCGATAAGATTGCAGAGGGAGACCTCAAATGGAACAGCGTAATCAGCCAGTTCTACACCCCGTTCCACTCTAAGATCACCGAAACCCTCGAAGACAGGAACTACAGCAAGGTCACCAGGGAAATCGGCATCGACCCTGCTGACGGACAGATGATTATCGCAAAGTACGGCCAGTACGGAGCATACGTCCAGAAGGGAGATGCACAGAACAAGCAGTTCGCATCCCTCGGAAGAGGCCAGTTAATTGAGGAACTCACCCTCGAAGACGCAGTGAAACTCTTCGCCCTCCCAAGGACGGTCGGCCGCAAGGACGATACCGACATCATCGTGACAAAGGGAAAATTCGGGCCTTACCTCAAGGTCGGAGACAAGAATATCAAACTTCCTAAGGGCATGGATCCTCTCAAGGTTACACTTGAGGAATGCCTGAGCCTCATTGACCAGAGCACCGAGAAAGCCAAGCCGGCCGAGCCGATTGCAAACTGGGAGGAAAGCGGAATCCAGATCATCGACGGACGATACGGCCCTTACATCAAGGTGGGCGGATCCAACTACAGGATTCCTAAGGGAAAGGATGCGGCCAAACTTACCGAAGAGGACTGCAAGGCAATCATAGCCGAGACATCCCCTACCGCTCCAAAGAGAAGGTTTGTAAAGAAGAAATAATTAGAGTCTGGAATAACATTCAGCCAGCCTGAGGTCCTCAGGAGTAGTGAGCTTGATATTAGTACGCTCACCCAGGATGTAGTTGATTGGAATTCCATATTTCTGAGCGACGGAAGCGTCATCCGTAAATGACGTGTCATAAGGCTGCCCATAGGCGGCCTTTATTTCTTCCGAATAGAACATCTGCGGAGTCTGGGCTCCATAGACTGTGCTTCTGTCTATCTGAACGTCGGGAATTGTTTCCAGGACCTCTTCGCCGTCCACATTGACCTTTCTCACGGCCTTAAGGGTGTCCACCATAGGGATGACCGGAATAAGGGCGCGCACGCCTGAATCCATCTTATCGAACATCCTTTGGATGAGCTTCTCGGACACCAGCGGACGCACTCCGTCGTGGATGGCCACGATGGCACCGTCAGGGATTCTTTCAAGGGCGTTTTTGACCGAGTGGAAACGGGTGATTCCGCCCGGAACCAGATTCTGGGGAATCACAAGGTTAGACTCCAGACAGATATGCTTCCAGTCTTCAAGATAATCGGAAGGAAGCACGGTTACAATCTTGATATTGGGGTCGGCGGAAAGAAACCTCTCGATGGTGCGGCGCAGCACCGGCTTTCCTTCAAACTCAAGGAACTGCTTTGGAACAGCCGCTCCCATCCTCGTTCCATGTCCGGCTGCCGTTACGATAAGGTATCTTTTACGATTCATAAAATCTTTGATTTTCCGTCCAACAATTTAAGGGCAAATATAAGTTTTTTTCGTACTTTTACTGAAAATTTAGCAACATCAAAAATTCAAAATACGACAATGGCATTTTCATTTTTGACACAGGAACTGGCAATTGACCTTGGAACCGCCAATACGGTCATTTTCCAGAACGACCAGATCACCCTCGACGAGCCTAGTATCGTTGCAATCGACAATAATACAGGCAAATGCGTCGCCCTTGGACAGAAGGCCAAGCTGATGCACGAAAGGGTGAATCCGGGCGTCAAGACAATACGCCCGCTCCGAGACGGTGTTATCGCAGACTTCAACGCAGCAGAGATGATGATCCGCGGTTTCATCAAGCAGGTCAACAGCAAACATAAAAGTCTTTTCACCCCGAACCTCAAGATGGTGGTCGGAATTCCTTCCGGAAGTACGGAAGTGGAGATCCGTGCCGTGCGTGACTCATCCGAGCACGCTGGAGGCCGCGATGTATATCTTATCTACGAACCTATGGCCGCAGCCCTCGGTATCGGACTCGACGTGGAAGCGCCTAAGGGAAACATGGTAGTTGATATCGGAGGCGGTACCACGGAGATTGCGGTGATTTCCCTCGGCGGTATCGTCCAGCAGGACAGTATCCGTGTTGCGGGAGACGTATTCACATCGGATATCCAGCTCTATCTGCGCCAGCAGCATAACATCAAGGTGGGTGAAATCACCGCCGAGAAGGTTAAGATTGCAGTGGGCGCCGTCATTCCTCAGCTTGAGGACAGCGAGCCGGAGCCATTCACAGTCAGGGGACCAAACCTTATGACAGCGCATCCGGTTGACGCAACCATCTCATACCAGGAGATTGCGCACTGTCTTGACAAATCAATCGCAAAGATTGAGGCGTCAATCCTTCACGTCCTTGAGCAGACTCCTCCTGAGCTCTACTCCGACATCGTTGAAAACGGTATTTTCCTTTCAGGAGGCGGAGCCCTTCTCAGAGGTCTTGCAAAGAGATTCACAGACAAGGTCAACATTCCGTTCCACGTAGCCGAAGACCCGCTTCGCGCCGTGGCACGAGGAACCTGTATCGCTCTCAAGAACACTGACAACTACTCCTTCCTCATGAGATAATGCCGAAAGACCGAAAGATCATACCGACAATTCTCAGTGCAGCAATCTTCATAATCATGGAGGTTGCTGCACTTAATATGCTTGCAAACAACAACGCCATACAGAGACTTTGGTTTGCGCAGGCCGCACATCGCTTTATGGCAAAGGCCTGGGGCGCCTCGGAAGAGATAAAATACTACTTCTCGCTCAAGAAGCAGAACGAGATGCTGGCAGCGGAGAACTTCTTTCTTAACGAAAAACTAAGGTTCTATTCTGAACGTCTGACGGAAAAGGCGCAGAGCAGCCTGCAGTTGCCGGAATCCGGCAATGAGGGAGGATTCGAATACCAGAACGCCTCCATCGTCAAGATCAGCAACAACAAGCAGCACAATTACATCATCATAGACAAGGGCTCAGAGGATGGTATCACAACAAGGTCAGGAATCCTCACAAGCCAGGGAGTGGTAGGCATCATTGACGCCGTAAGCAAACATTACTCATACGCCCTCTCTTTCCGCAACGCCGACGTCAGCATCAGCGCCCGCCTCGGTCAGGAAGGAGCGGTGGGCCCTCTCATCTGGGACGGACATTCCACCAACGGAGCAATCCTCAAGGAGATTCCTCTCCAGTACAAATTCCAGCCGGGCGACACTGTCTGGACCAGCGGTTACTCATCAATATTTCCACCGGACATTCCGCTTGGCGTAACCGGGGATTCAAGGATTGTAAACGGAGCAACCAACGAGATTAAAGTGACGCTCTTCCAGGATTTCACCGCACTGAGATTCGTCACCGTGGTGAACAACAGAAACCTGGAGGACATAGAAGAACTTGAAGCACATGAATAAAAGTTTCACGCTCATATTCCTGCTTTTGTTGGCCGGTCAGTTACTGATCAGCAACTATTTCCACGTCACGCCGTACCTGCTTCTGACAATGCTCCCGACGATGATCCTGTGCATTCCGTCAAGATATTCCACCACGGTGGCATTGTTCGTGGCATTTGCCACGGGATTTGCCGTTGACTTCCTCACGGAAGGCCTGGCGGGGCTCAACATCTCAGCGCTGGTCCCGGTGGCATTCTGCAGAAAATGGATCATCCGCCTTGTGTTCGGCGAGGACCTTTTCTCACGAGGAGACGACTTCTCCATCAAAAGATACGGACTGGGCAAGGTGGCGATGGCCATCTTGCTGGCCACATCACTGTTCCTGTTCATTTACATAGCAGCCGACGGAGCTGGTATCCGACCTCTGTGGTTCAACACGCTCAGATTCTTCGGATCCCTGATAATCAGTTTCCTGCTTTCGCTCTGCGTGGCTGACCTTCTGACTCCGGATGATAGAAAATAACAGATACAGACGGCTTATTATCGGTCTGGGAGTGGCTGCGGCCATTCTCCTGGCAAAGCTTTTCTCCGTCCAGATTCTGAACAACAAATACAAGATAGACGCCTCCAACAACTCGATGGTCTATGACATCATCTACCCTACACGAGGCATCATCTATGACCGTAACGGAGAAATCCTGGTCGGCAACAAGGTGGCTTATGACATCCTTGTCACCCCAAGGAAAATCCAGCCTTTTGATACCCTTCTCCTGGCCGACGTCCTTGACATAGACCCGCAGTTCATAATAGACAAGATGGCGGAATACCGCCAGCAGCGCAAGAAGATAGGTTTCCAGACAGTATCCTTCCTCAAGCAGATACCGCCGGAGACCTATATGAAGTTTGCGGAAATAGAATACAAGTTCCCAGGATTCAAGGGTCAGGACCGAAGTATCAGGGATTATCCAATCAATGCGGGAGGAAATCTCCTTGGATACGTATCAGAAGTTGACCAGGCCTTCATCAAGCAGCATCCTGGAGATTACCGTTCCGGAGACTATGCCGGAAAGACCGGTATCGAGGCCGCGAGGGAGGAGGAACTCAGGGGCACAAAAGGCTATCACATCTACCTGAGAAACTCCCACAACCAAATCGAAGCCCCTTATAAGGACGGAGAGATGGACAAGGAGGCCATCCCGGGACACGACATCGTCACCACAATCGACGCCAAACTCCAGCAATACGGCCAGCGGCTCATGAACAACAAAGTGGGCAGTATCGTGGCCATAGAGCCGGAAACGGGAGAGATTCTTGCCATGGTATCCAGCCCTGGTATTGACGTAAGCATGCTTGCCGATATCGGAAAGCACTATAAGGAGATTTCACGCAATCCATATAAGCCGATGTTCAACCGTGCCGTCCAGGCTTCCTATCCTCCGGGATCGGTATTCAAGCTGGTGAACGGACTCATCGGCCTTCAGGAAGGCACCCTACGCCCGGAAATGAAGTATCCGTGCTCCCGCGGTTTCCCTTACGGAAACAAGAAACTGGGCTGTCACGCCCATCCGTCCCCTATAGACCTGGAGACGGCCGTGATGATGTCCTGCAACGCCTACTTCTGCTACGCCCTTAGGAACGTGCTGGAGAACAGGAAATACAGCGATATCAGTCAGGCCCTCGACAAATGGAATGAATATGTCCAGAGTTTCGGCTTCGGCCACAAACTTGGCTCAGACTTCCCGGCGGAACTGGGAGGCACCCTTCCTACGTCCAAATACTATAACAGAATCTACGGCAAGGGAGGCTGGAAATTCACCACCATCCTTTCCATCTCCATCGGACAGGGAGAGGTGGGAGTAACGCCTCTGCAGATTGCAAACCTGGCTGCCACGGTGGCCAACAGGGGCTACTACATAATCCCGCACATCATTAAAGCATCCGACGGCGTGGAGATAGAGAACAAATACTACGAGAAGCATTACACAATGGTTGACCCGGAGCAGTTCAACAAGGTCACCCACGGAATGTGGAGGGCGGTCAACTCCGGCTTTGGAAGCGGAGGAACGGCAAGCATCGCCGCTGTGCCGGGGCTCAACATCTGCGGAAAGACGGGAACGGCCCAGAACCCGCACGGAGCCGACAACTCGGTGTTCATCTGCTTCGCCCCGGAAAATAATCCTAAGATAGCCATTGCAGCCTACGTGGAGAACGCCGGATTCGGCGCCACCTGGGCGGCGCCTATCGCATCACTTATGGTTGAACAGTATCTGACAGGAGACGTCAAGAGAAAGGATTTGGAAAAGAGAGTTCTCGACGGCGACCTGATGAGCAGAGTTAAAGTCAAGAAATAATGGACAGAACTTTTCACGGGAGAAGCATAAAACAGTCCATTGACTGGAAGCTCATCATCTGCTATCTCATCCTGTTGCTGATAGGATGGGTGAACATCTATGCCGCCATCCATTCTTCAGAGACCGGCGGAATGTTCAGTTACGACACCAGAAGCGGAAAACAGCTCGTCTGGATTGCCACGGCTCTTGTCATAGCATCAATCATCCTCTTCGTATTCAGCCCGCGAATATGGGAAGGGGCGTCCATACCGATATACCTGGGAGTAGTGGTCCTGCTTGTGGCCGTAATCTTTCTGGGTATCGAGGTCAAGGGCTCAAGGTCGTGGTTCGAATTCGGCCCGGTACGATTCCAGCCGGCGGAAGTCTCCAAGATATCCACGTCCCTACTTCTATCCATGGTACTGAGTAACAGCAACATGAAGATGAAGAAGCTGAAGGACTACCTGATTGTGGGCCTTATCATCGGACTGCCGATGCTGATTATCCTCGCAGAAAGCGAGACGGGATCCGCCCTCGTTTATGTGGGCTTCCTCTTCGTCCTCTACCGCCAGGGCCTTTCAGGCTGGTGGCTGGGCGCCATAGGCATGGCCATCCTTTTGTTCATCCTGACGCTTACCGCATCGCCTTATACCGCAACTGCCGTTCTGGTTTCAATACTTCTGATTGTCAACTCCCTTTACGGCAGGAACTGGGTTAAATGGGTACTCATCTCACTTGGAATCATCCTTCTGGTTGCCCTGATGCCTTCTGTCTGGCACAGGATAGTGGGCTCATTCATCCCCGGCGTATCCGTGCTGGATCACAACCCGGACGTCACGGTATTGCAGACAATCAAGGACGGAGCAAGGTTCTTCTTCCTGTCCAAAATCAAGCCGCTGTACATCCTTCTGGCAGTTGCGATAGGATTCACCCCATATCTTATCATAAAGGCTCTGAGAGGGCGCAGAACCACGTTTAAGATGCTCTCCATCATCGGCTTCTTTGCGGGCGTGATTATGGTATTCTCCACAGACTTCCTTTTCAACGACGTCCTTCAGCCTCACCAGAGAAAGCGTATCGAGGTTCTTCTCGGACTCAAGGAAGATCCGGCCGGAGTGGGCTACAACGTGAACCAGTCCCTCATTGCCATCGGATCCGGCGGAGTTGTGGGAAAGGGTTATCTGAACGGCACCCAGACCACCTTCGGATTCGTTCCTGAGCAGGCAACGGACTTCATTTTCTGCACCGTGGGAGAGGAATGGGGCTTCCTGGGATGCGCCGTAGTGATAGGCCTGTACATCTTCATGATAATGAGGATACTCCATGACGCAGAACGCAGCCGCGAAGCCTTTACCCGAATATACGGATACTGCGTCGCAAGCTGCGTATTCATGCACCTTTTCATCAACATCGGAATGACTATCGGTATCATGCCGGTTATCGGCATCCCGCTTCCTCTGCTTAGTTACGGAGGATCATCCCTCTGGGCGTTTACGGTGCTTATTTTCATTTTCATCGCGCTTGACCGCGAGGAAAAGAAATATTTCTAGAAGATAACGTTAAGCCAAGGGGTATTCTTCTTGGCAAACTCCATAACAGTCACAGGAACATCCGTGCACATTCTGTCGGCTCCGAGGTAAGCTCCGAGGACGAAGTCGTCCACTGACTTGCCAGGCCAGAGGCTGACGATGATTCCTTCCTTGTGAGCCTTTTCTACGGCCTCACGGCTTGTTCCTTCCATCTTGCAGCCAAGGGTGTAAATACCCGTTGTCTTTGCAAGCGCGATGGTCTCGCTGTTGATAGGTTTTGAAACGATGAGAAGGAGGTTTGCGTCCGGATGGTGCTCCTGGAGGTAACGGAGACCACGGTAGTCAGATGATGTAAACACCATCATAGAGCCCTTGGTCTTGATGTTCTTAACTCCCTTGTAGATCATCTCAACGTACTTCTCAAGTCTCTCCTGAGGGTAGCTTTCTACAGGATTTGTCTTGAACTCCCACTCAACATAGAGGCTGTCCTTGCCGTCAAGGAACTTGCAGAACTCGTCGAAACGCATGATTTTGTTGCCCTTCTTGGTTCTGAGCTGATCGATCTCCTTTGAAGTCTTGTCCTCAAAGCGGCCGACTCCGTTGGTTGTACGCTCAAGAGTATTGTCATGGGTCATATAGAGAACTCCGTCCTTTGTCATACGGATATCTGTCTCAAATCCATGATATCCGGCATCCCAGCTCTCCTGGAAAGCCTGAAGAGTATTCTCATCTCTTTCAAGACGGCCTCCACGGTGAGAGAATACGCGGATCTGCTGTTTCTGCGCAAATGCACTTACGCCAAGCGCAAGAAAAACAAGTGCTAATACTGTCTTTTTCATTTTATTCCTGTACGTTTGATTTCGGTTTAAGATTCCAGATAGAGACAATGAGGACGAATCCTATCACTGCCACTACGGACATCAGGATAAAGATCGGATGCCATCCGAAAGAATCGGCGAACTTACCAAGAGGGTAACCGGTAATAAGAGTACTTACGTAGCTCATGAAACCGATGATACCTACGGCTGAAGATGCAGCCTTCTTGGACACCTCATTTGACGCTACAACTCCGAGGAGAGCCTGAGGACCGTAAAGGAAGAAGCCCGCAAGCGAGAGCACAACGAGGAAAAGCACCGGATTGTTCCAGTCCTGAATGAAATGAAGGACAACGAGACAGACAGCAACGAGAGCCATTTCAATGGCGCAGACTCTCTGCGAGCGGCTCTTGAAGAACTTGTCCGAAACGATTCCGGCAACAAGCATACCCAGACAGCCGGCAACCTCGAAGATTGCCACCGTCCAACCTGAAAGCGCCGGGCTGAGTCCCATTTCCTGAAGCATTGAAGGGCCCCAGTCAAGGATGGCGAAACGAACGATATAAACAAAGAGGTCCGTTACGGCAAGCACCCAGATGATAGGGTTAAGGAAAACCCTCTGGATAAGGAACTTGGTGAATTCCTTGCCGCCCTTTCCTTCTTCTTTCTCCTCAAACTCGCCCTCAACTTTTGGAAGTTCAGGAAGTCCGACGGATTTAGGCGTATCACGAAGCGTGACGATGATGAAGAATACGCCTACGAGGGAAATAGTTGCAGGAACCCAGAAACAAAGTTGCCAGTCCGTAAGGTATCCGCAGATAACCGCTGCCACGAATGCTCCGATAGAGTGGGACATGTTCCAGATACTCATCTTGGACGCAAGCTCGTGAGGCGGTACCCAGTTAACCATCAGGTGGTTGCAAGGCGCGAATCCGCAGCCCTGGAAAATCTGGTTGATGATGTAGAGGACAGACATTACAAGGACGAATCCGCCCACGAAGTCAGGACCGTCTACAGCTCCAGTGATGGCTGTTGAAAGCTTTGCGCTGAATCCGAAAAGGAAGTTGACGATTACACAGACGCTCAATCCAAGAACAAGATGCCAGCGGGCATTTGTCCTGTCGCTGATCACACCGTTGATAAGTTTGGAGATACCGTAGATAATACCTCCGGCTGACATGATGGCGCCGAACTGAGCTTTGGTTATGTCAGGATAATTGGCCTGTATCAAAGGAATGGCAAACGAGAAGTTCTTTCTTACGAAATAGAACATCGCATAGCCAATCATTGAGCAGACAATTACGCGCCACTGCCAGTAATTGAAACTCTTTTTAGTTTGCATTATTTAATTATTTGGTTGTATGCTGCTGCGATCTCCTTAACTACAGAATCGCCTGCGGCAAGTCCCGTATATTTTACGATAGTAGCCTCAACGCCGCTATCCTTGATGCTCTGCTGGATTTCAACGCTCTGAGGATCCTCAGGGTTGTTGAATGTAAGTGCGGCAGCTGCCAGAAGGACAAGTTTGTCGTATGCAAGGCCGAATCCCTTTGCAGTAAGGAGAGGAAGGATGATACGGTCGTTTGCAGAAAGCTTTCTACCTGGCTCACGGCCTACGCGGTTGCACTCATCCTTGAGGTATGGATTCTGGAATCTCTTGAGAATCTTCTCGATGTAAGCAAAGTGCTTGTCATGGTCGAAGCCGAACTTCTTGATAAGGCCCTCGCCGCTCTGCTGCATAGCTCCCTTAACGTTTGCATAAACCTCAGGGTCTGCGATTGCCTCACCGATTGTGTTGAGTCCCTTGAGCTTTCCGAGATATGCTGCTGTAGCGTGACCGGTATTGAGGGTGAAAAGCTTGCGCTCTACATAAGCCTCAAGGTTGTCAACAGGAGTCATTCCTTCAATCTGAGGAATCTCGCCAACGAATGAAGACTTCTCTACATCCCACTCGAAATACTCCTCAACTGCCACGTCAAGAGGAATCTCGCAATGTACAGGAGGGACGATACGGTCCACAGCTGCATCAGGGAAGCCTACGTGAGACTCAGCCCAGGCTGCAGTCTCTGCGTCGAGCTGTGCGAATACAAGTTCCTTAAGCTGGCTGGTAGCCTTGAGACCGTTCTCACAGGCAATAACATTAAGAGGCTTCTCATTGCCCGCAGCCTTTCTTGCTACGATTCCCTTGGCAACGGTTGGTGCCACAAACTTAAGAATGCGAAGGCCTACTGCTGTCGTGATGACATCTGCCTCCGCAACCTTTGCGACAGCCTCATCGCTGCCTGAATTCACTGCGCTGATGTTCTTCACCTCGATATCACGGCTATTGGTATCCGTAATATGAACGGTGTAACCCTTTCTCTCATTGATCTGCTGAAGGAGAGTTTCAACAACATCTGCGAAAATAACCTGATAGCCCGCCTGATTAAGGACGGCGCCGATGAAGCCACGGCCAATATTGCCGGCTCCGAATTGAATTGCTGATTTCATCTAAACGGTATTAATTTCCTATAATGGAGCGTAAAGATACAAATTTTTATGGTATAATGTTAACCGAACTCTCATTCCAACATCTGTCGAGGGACGATACACCGTATTCATACTCACCGGGTTCAACATCAAAAGACGTTTTTCGGGTAACGGCAACGATGCAGGCAGGATTATCAGTATTCATAGGCTCGCCCGCCGGCGTACGGTATACCACATACCAGGCAGCCTCCTGCATTGGATCATCCGTGCTGGGCGCATCCCAGCAAAGTTTCCCTCCCTCAAGGCGAAGATTAACCACGGGGTCCGGGCAGACGGAGTCAATATCCGTATAGGCAGGTATCAGGGCTATTGTGTTCTGATATCTGGCCGTGAGGGAATCCCTCACGTGGCAGGCGTTCTGCGGGATGGTCCATCCCGGCCACCACACGTTTCCGTCCACGTTCTCAAGGTCACGCACCAGGGCCATCTTCTTTTCAAGCTGGGTAGTCTTTGGGTTGTCCAGGTCCGGTTCCTCAAGGGTGGAAATACTCTGGCCTATGTAAAGCTGTCCCCTGAAGTTGCGCTCGTTCCACCACCTGATGA
>CADBMK010000088.1 GCA_902795785.1 uncultured Bacteroidia bacterium
ATGCCGTACCCGGTAATTGCCTGGCCAATGAGCCAGCGTTTGCCCGGAATATACTGTGCGCCTGAAGCGTTGAGCCTGTCCAGCACTTCCCCGCTGAAAGCAGGAGTCTTGTAATTTGCCTCAAGGATAACCTTTCCCGGCTGACCGGTTCCATACCTTCCCTCACCCGCAAAATCCTCCTGGGTAAGAAGCGCAACTGAATCCAGCGCCATCGGAAGCGTATAGATTACAAGTTCACATTCTTTCACAGCAGCCTTGAAATCAGAGACCGGATCCACTATGAACCTGTATTCAGGAAGTTCATCCACAATCTTCTGCGCCTTCTCAGGAGTCCTGTTCATAAGCGCCGTATCGAATCCCAGTTCGGCGGCTGCAACTGCCGCAGCCCTTCCCGCTCCGCCGCAGCCAACCACGAGGGCCTGAGGCTTTTCGGCAAAGAGGTGACCTATGCTCTCACGGAAGAACTGATGCACCTTGATATATCCGCGGCTGCCATAGCGCTCATAGCACTGGGCGGTAATGCCGGGGAAATAAGCCTCGGCAACGCAGAGGATGATGCCTGTAAAATCTGAGTTGTGCGCCTCGATTCCCTGCTCCGTCTTGAGCAGAAGGTTGCTGGCGCCTATCTTGGAGCACGGACCGGAAATGACATCGGCCTTGCGGAATGCCAGTTCCTTGAATGGAGCCGTGACGTTGATGGCCTTATAGTCAGAAAGGAATCTGGCATAAGAAGCCTCAAAATCCGAGCCCTCAATAAGGTCATACTGCCTGCGGCCTGCATAAGCCGCATTGAAAAGTATTGGGCTCTTGGATGTGGAGATAGGGTCTCCAATCAGTCCGAACTTGTCCATATCGATATTCATTTTATTTTGCCTGACGCTGGCGGACGGCTTCGAAAAGAAGTATGGCCGCAGAGACGGATACGTTCAGGGAATCAAGCTTTCCAAGCATAGGAATCTTAATGTGGCTGTCCGCCGCCTTTCTCCAGATGTCCGTCAGTCCGGTTGCCTCGGTTCCCATGACGATTGCCGTAGCCTGCGTCATAGGCGTATCATAATACCACTCCGAATCCTGAAGCTGCGCCGTAAGGATCTTGACATTGTTTTCCTTAAGGAAGGCAATCGTATCCTCCGAAGAAGCTGCCACCACCTGAGTGGTAAAGACGGCTCCAATGCTGGCCCTGATAAGATTAGGATTCCAGAGGTCAGTAAGAGGATCGCAGATTATCACGGCATCTGCCCCCGCCGCATCGGCGCTGCGAAGGACTGCGCCCAGGTTACCAGGCTTCTCTACGCCTTCGAGAACCACAATCAGGGGATTCTCTCCCAGCTTAAGGTCCTTCAGGCCAATTTCCCTCGTCTCAAGTTCTGCGATGACACCCTCGGTACCTCCCCTGTAAGCCACCTTGTCGTAAATAAAGGCCGGCATCTGAACAATGCCGCAGGAATGGTTCAAAGACTTTGCCTTCCTGACTATTCTATCCATCTCCGAAGGGGCAAGAATCTCCCCACAGAGGAAGAGGGTGCGTGGAATAAAGCCGCTGTCCAGGCAATGCTCAACCTCGCGCCTGCCTTCCACCACAAAAAGAGACTTCTCACGCCTCAGTTTGGATTTTTCCTGAAGTGCGAGAAGTTCCTTTATTCTAGGATTCTGTGCCGATGAAACGGTGTCAACCCTAAGCATTACTGTTCTTCTTTCTTGACGGCAGTCTTTTCAGGACGCATCTGAGGGAAGAAGAGGACATCCTGGATAGTTGTCTGTCCGGTCATAAACATTGTAAGACGGTCGATACCCATTCCGAGACCTGATGTCGGAGGCATACCGTATTCGAGGGCGCGTACGAAGTCGTAGTCGATGAACATGGCCTCGTCGTCACCACTCGCCTTAAGCCTTGCCTGATCCTCGAAACGCTCGAGCTGGTCAACAGGGTCGTTGAGCTCGGAATATGCGTTTGCAAGTTCCTTTCCGTTTACGAACAGCTCGAATCTCTCAGTAAGGGTAGGATCTGTTCTGTGACGCTTTGTAAGAGGAGACATCTCCACTGGGTAGTCGATGATGAAGGTAGGCTGAATGAGCTTATCCTCGCAGAACTCTCCGAAGATTGCGTCGATGAGCTTGCCCTTTCCCATTGAAGGCTCAATCTCCACACCAAGCTTCTTGCAGGTATCGCGGAGCTGGTCTTCGTCCATGCCCTTTACGTCAACGCCTGCATACTCCTTGATGGCGTCAAGGATAGGAAGCCTGCGGTACTCACCGCCAAAGTCGATCTCGTTTCCGCCGATGTTGACCTTGGTTGTACCGTTAACTGCCACGGCAATCTTGTTAAGCATCTTCTCAACGAAGTCCATCATCCAGATGTAGTCCTTGTATGCCACATAGATTTCCATACAGGTAAACTCAGGGTTATGAGTCTTGTCCATACCCTCGTTGCGGAAATCCTTTGCAAACTCATACACTCCGTCGAAACCGCCTACGATAAGTCTCTTGAGATAGAGCTCGTTTGCGATACGCATGTAAAGAGGAATGTCGAGCGCATTGTGGTGTGTGATGAACGGACGTGCCGTTGCGCCGCCCGGAATTGACTGAAGGATAGGTGTCTCAACCTCAAGGCAGCCGGCAGCGTTGAAGTATTCACGCATCGTTGCGATAATCTTTGAACGCTTGATGAACACTTCCTTAACCTGAGGGTTTACGATAAGGTCAACGTAACGCTGACGATAACGGAGTTCAGGATCAGTGAAGGCGTCATGCACCTTGCCGTCAGCCTCCTTAACGATAGGAAGCACCTTGAGAGACTTGCTCAGGACTGTAAGTTCCTTGGCGTGTACCGAGAGCTGGCCGGTCTGTGTGATGAAGGCAAAGCCCTTGATACCTACGACGTCTCCGATGTCAAGGAGTTTCTTGAAGACGGTGTTGTACATCGTCTTATCCTCGCCCGGGCAGATCTCGTCACGCTTGACATAAATCTGGATACGGCCGGTGGCGTCCTGGAGCTCCATGAATGAAGCGGCTCCCATGATTCGCCTTGACATGATTCTACCTGCTATGCAGATATCCTGAAGATTTCCCTTCTCGGGGTCGTATTCCGCTTCGATGCTCTTAGCAGAAGCGTTGACAGGATACAGAGGTGCAGGATATGGTTCAATCCCAAGTTCCCTGAGCTTGGCCATTGACTGCCTTCTGAGAATTTCCTGTTCGCTGAGTTCTATATTTGCCATTTACAATTGAGAATTTACTGATTTCGAGCGGTCTCCCGCGTGGGCAAAAGTAGCATATTTAATTCTAAAATTGAAATTATTTGAATACCTTTGTCCAAATGGCAAGAGAGAAAAAGTGGATTTTGAAGGAACCTGCCGACAGCAGCAAAGTTGACAGGCTTGCAGCGGAACTTGGCATAGACCGGGTTCTGGCAGATCTGCTTGTAAAAAGAGGAGTCGAGACCTTCGAACAGGCTCGATCTTTTTTTCGTCCAAGCCTTGATGACCTCCACGATCCTTTCCTGATGAAAGACATGGACACAGCCGTAGAGCGCGTCCGAAAGGCCATCACCACCGAGGAGAAAATCCTTGTCTATGGAGACTATGACGTGGACGGCACCACTGCCGTCGCCCTGGTTTACTCCTTCATCAAACGCTACAACAAAAACGCAGATTTCTATATCCCTGACCGCTACGACGAGGGATACGGCGTGTCATACAAGGGCATCGACTGGGCCGCAGACAACGGCTTCACCCTCATCATCACACTTGACTGCGGCATCAAGTCCGTGGACAAGGTGGCCTACGCCAAAGGCAAGGGCATTGACATGATCATCTGCGACCACCACCTCCCGGACGAGACACTTCCGCAGGCCGTTGCCGTCCTCGACCCAAAGCGTGAGGACGACACCTATCCATTTGACGACCTTTCCGGATGCGGAGTGGGCTTCAAACTGGTCCAGGCCTATTCAGACCGATACGGCATCCCGTTCGAGACCCTCGTTCCCCTGCTGGACCTTCTTGTAGTCAGCATTTCATCCGACCTTGTAACAATGGTCGGAGAGAACAGGATACTCGCCCATTACGGACTCAAGCAGCTTAACGAGAGCCCGCGCTGCGGACTTCTCGCAATGATAAACCTGTCCAACCTGGAGCCAGGCCACGTCACCATTGACGACATCGTTTTCAAGATAGGCCCACGCATCAACGCTGCAGGACGTATGGAATCAGGCCGCCTTGCCGTGGAACTCCTTACAGCCACCGACGAGTCACAGGCCTTCAAGACCGGAGACAGGATCAACGACAACAACAACGAGCGCAAGAGCATTGACCGGGAAGTCACCCAGGAAGCCCTGGAGATGGTCCAGAACGGCACCTGCCTCTCGTTCAACAACGCCACCATCGTCTATAACCCGCAGTGGAACAAGGGAGTGGTAGGAATCGTGGCATCCCGTCTCGTGGAAGCCTTCTACAAACCTACCATCGTCCTCACCAAGAGCAACGGCTTTGTCACCGGATCTGCCCGCAGCATCCAGGGATTCGACCTCTACTCCGCCATAGAGAGCTGCGCAGACCTTCTTGAGAACTTCGGAGGCCACGTCTATGCCGCAGGTCTCACCCTCAGGGAGGAGAACCTTCAGGAATTCATAGACCGCATTGAGAAGTTTATCGACGGCAAGATCAGCCAGGAGATGCTTGTGCCTATCATTGAGATGGATGCAAGGCTCGACTTCTCACAGGTCACACCTAAATTCTTCCGCATCCTCAAGCAGTTCCAGCCTTTCGGCCCGGGCAACAGCACCCCTGTATTCTTCACGGAGAACGTCTACGACGACGGAAACGGCCGCAAGGTCGGCGCCGGCGGAGTCCACCTGAAGCTGGACATGATCCAGGAGTCACAGCCATACCACCGCATCCCTGCCATTGGTTTCAATATGGCAGAGTACTTCGACTACATCAAGGAAGGCAATCCTCTCGACATCTGCTACTCCATCGTCGAGAACTACTACAGAGGCAATTCCACCCTCCAGCTCCGCATCAAGGACATGCGTGAGCGTGACGAGTTCATTTAAGTTTTAAGCGAAGCGCCATTAAAACAATCCAAGAATCTTTTTTTCAAAAATAAATATGTATTTAGCTTCGACAAATGAATATCTAGCCTTCGCCAATTCAGTTGCCGCGACATTCCAATCATTATAATCCGAAGTGCCTAACTCGTAGCGTTCACGTAGCTGCCGTTCTGCTTCTTCGGCATAATGTAGGCGTTCTTGAGCCGCGAGATATTTTTTATATGCAATCCTACAATTAATAATTGTCTGAGTATACTCTTTGTTCAATTTCTTTTCTATTTCACAAAGATTGTATTCCGCATTCTTCACAGCCATTTTCTTTTTTTTTACAGAATTACGCGCAGACATCCCATTGAATAATGGGATAGTCAAACAAAGTGAAATATATGAACATCCATTATCTCGGAACTGCGCAAAAAATGGATAGTTTTCAAAGCGATTTGCCTCATCAGTATTTCCATTTGTTTTACGACGAGCAGTTGAATAACCCGAACCATATCCAGCATATAGAAATAGCGAAGGATAAAAAGCTGATTGAGCTAATAACACGTCCTTCTTCGCCATTTCGATTGACAACTCAGCAGAACGATATTCTGGTTTTGAATAAACCGAAATTGCTGCATTTCCCCAAGAATAATCAATCTCAGGCGTGTCTGTATCATCAATAATAGAGAATGAAGAATAATCCTTAATCTCAAGCAATTGACACAAATCCATCTTCTTTTTTTCCATCATGCCTTCCGCGGCATAATAATCACATTCGGCTGCAAATAAATTGGATTTTGCCAATAAATAATCAGATTCTACTGCCACTCCAGATTCAACAAGTACTGAAATTCTCCTTACCTGAGATTCTAGCAGAGCTTTAGCGGTCAATGCGGATTGGCAATCAGCCTCAGCACACATATACTCAAGGGCGGCAGCAATAACTCTATTTCTTACATCATTTTGTAGGGATTCTAATTTAGTGGTCATGCTCAATAGGTCAAGTTTAGCTTTTTGATAAGCATAGACCTTGTTCATCCCTGAAAAGATATTCAGGGAACCATTCACGGAGACGTTACTGCTTCCAACCAAACTATTCTTGATGAATTCATAAGTGGTCTGATCAAGTACGCGACCAGAGGAGCATAATCCACTTGTACTGAAAGAAAAGTTTGGATAAAATGCCCATTTGCTTTCATTTAAGACAATCTCTTTTGCATTGTACTCAAGTTCCTTACGTTTAATATCAATATTATGCGCAAGAGCATATGTCACGCAACTATCCAAAGTCCATGGTTCAGTAGTAATTGTATCCCTCTGTGCTAATGCCTTGGACGAAATACAGCAGCAACAAACATATGCCACCAGTAACACAATGAATTTATTAATCATATTATTTGTTTATAAATAAAGACTTAATCGGTCGAAACAGTTGTTCAATAAGTCTCATATCTTCCGTAATTATTTCTGCAGAACCATCCATATTATCTACAAACGGGAGCATTATGTGATATGTACTCTCTAACCCTCTGGACAAAGATACAATAACTGTGTAATAAAGACCATCCCCTATATTCTCTGGTACTTTTGAAATCGACACGATCTTTCCCTTCAGTATTCCATATTCCATAAATGGGAAACCTTTTAGTTTTATATTAACATCCTGACCAATTTCAACTTTTCCAAACCCTTCAGAAGGCACTTTAAGTCGCCCTTGAATATTCATTTCATTTTCATGCGCCACACTGACAATCAAATCTCCGGCAGTAACATGTTGCCCTCTGCACCATACATTTTGAAATGACACGATACCATTATATGGCGCTATTATTGCATAACGATCCTTCCATATTGCAATCTGGCTCTCCAAAGCATTCATTGCTTGAGAAATATGACGTTTACGTGTGGCGACTTCAGAAAGGCGTTGCATATCGAGTTCTATCCTTTGGTGTTCTATTTTTAGACAATTTAGACGAGCATCGGCTATCGTTACATCAATTGCGGCCAGCGCATTTTGCTTAGAAAGCAGTTTTTTACATGCTTCATCATATTCTACTTGCGAAATAATATTCTTTGATAACAAACAAGAATCACGGTGCAACGAGATTCGTTCCAAATCATAATCCAGAGCAATCGTATTGCGTTGAGCTTCTATCTTGCTACAATATTCCCTTGCTCCCTCCTCCTGTCTTGAAAGAAGAATCTGTTTTTTTTCAATCCAAGCCACCCTCATATAGTCCGAGTATTCTAATAATGCTGCAACGTAATCTATCCAAGCAGATTGAACCTCCCCAAGAGCGTAATCTAACCAGTGTTCCGGAGGTGCCAATGATGCACTATCAACAAGACAGGTTTCAACCTTAACTATATCACCATAATCTGCAGGATTCGACATCAATGCCAACAGTTGGCCTTGTTTTACTATTGCCCCTTCATTTACATAGACAGAGTCTAAGATCCCCGTGTATTTTGCGACCAAATCTGAAGGTGGATTATCGGATGTAAGTATTATTGATGCCGTTACCGTTTGAGGGACCTTTATACAGCTACATATTATAAGGAAGCAAATAGTTATTAAAAAAAGGATAACTATTCCCCATCGCATTATCCAAGTTGGCTTGCGTTCTAAAATAACTTGAACTTCCTCATTGTGGGTGGGGATAATACCATGTTGCAATATAATATACTCTTGTTCTTTTTCTTTCATATCAGTTTCCGAGCTCAAGTTGGTTTCGCACCAATTCATAATAACACCCTTTTCTTGCAATAAGTTCTATATGGCTTCCTTTTTCCACAATATGCCCATTGTTAAGGACAATTATATTGTCTGCATTCTTGACGGTGCTCAGTCTATGTGCAATAATAACCACTGTTTTATCCTTAAAGAAACTATTAAGATTGTCCATAATGGCTCTTTCATTATTGGCATCTAATGCATTTGTAGCTTCGTCGAAGAATAGATATGGGCTATTCTTATATGCAGCTCGTGCGATAAGTATGCGTTGTTTTTGGCCAACACTAAGTCCATGACCATCTGCACCAATTTTTGTATTATAACCAAGAGGGAGTTTTTCTATCCACTTATGAATATTTGCCACTTCGGCAGCTTTACGAACCCTTTCCATATCTAATGTTTGATCGGAAAGCGCAATGTTTTCTGCAATGCTATTAGAAAAAATAAATCCTTCTTGCATCACGCATCCGCATTGTTTGCGCCAGGCGCTCTCACTATACTTTTTTAATTCCACACCATCTAGAGTTATAGTACCTTTCGACGGTAAATAAAAACCGAGCATCATCTTAAGCATAGTTGTTTTACCACTACCGGAAGTCCCAACTATGGCCGTAATTTTGCCATATGGGACTTGAAATGATATGTCATCAAGAACATTCGGGGAATGAGGGCCTTCGTACTGAAAAGTGACATTTCTAAACTCAAGATTGGCATTCGTAGGAATATCCTGAATTTTCCCCTCCCTATAATCTTCTTCATCCTTTCTTTCATGAATTTCGTTGAGGCGTTCCATTGAGATATTTGCATCTTGGCATTCCCTCACAAACGATATAAATTGGGTTACCGGAGCATTCAATTGGCCGATAATATATGTTAGAGCCGTCATCATGCCAATGGTCATATCGCCGTCTATAACAGACTTGGCAGCAAGAAAAGATATAATAATATTTTTTATTTGATCAATGAAAGCTCCACCTATCTGTTGAGTCTGAGACAAAGAAAGTCCTTTAATACTAATTCTGAAAAGATTTGTTTGAATGTGCTCCCACTCCCAACGCTTGTGTTTTTCACAATTATTAAGTTTAATCTCCTGCATTCCACCTATCAACTGAACTACGCTACTCTGATTGTTAGCAGCTTCTTGAAAGCGCATATAATCTATTTTTCTACGCCATCTAAGGAATGTTAACACCCAGCTTATATACAAAGCAGTTCCAACCATAAACACACAAAGGATTCCGAAATTATAACCACCAAGGATTGCTCCATATATCACTAGAAGAACTATTGCCATCGCAATACCCAATAGGGTATTTGTGAGAAAATCGCGTATTCTATCATAATCTTGAATTCGTTGCATTATATCTCCGGTCATCTTTGTATCAAAGAAAGAAATTGGCAATCGCATAAGTTTTGCGAGAAAATCTGATATAAGACAAATACTAATATGTGTTGTCATATGTAGCATAAGCCAATTACGTATCACATTATTTGCCAGTTGACCTAAAAGAATAAGCATTTGAGCAACAAGCATTGTCTTAACAAATCCAAGATTACCAAGAAGCACCCCTCTATCAACAATGGATTGGGTAATACAAGGTAAGAGCAAACTCAGAAAACTGATTATGCTCATCGCTAGAAAAATCTGAAAAATACTTCTTCTATGGGGGATTAGATACTTTGTCAGTCGCTTTAGATTAAACCCATGTTCCTCCCCTATGGGCATATCTAAAGACTGCGTGTATAACGAAGGTGTAGGTTCTAGAAGTAATGCCACGCCTTTATCCACGCAATCGTCCAA
>CADBMK010000089.1 GCA_902795785.1 uncultured Bacteroidia bacterium
CTGTACCGTGGCTTTTGCCGGCAGGGTCAGGAGCGTTGACATTAAAGTGGATCTCCAGTCTGACGGCTCTGCCAGGATTGTCGAGGTCTGGGACATCAATCAGAACGAGGGTACGGAATGGTATCTTGTCAAGTCCAACCTTGACGGAGCCGATATCGTCGATTTTCACGTAACCGATGAGACCGGCCGTTTCTTTTTCAGTGACGGCAGATCCTGGGACATCCATAGGAGCCTCAAGGAAAAGGACGGACGCTATGGAATGGTCCGCAAGTCCAATGGTTATGAACTTTGCTGGGGACTGGGCTCGTACGGAGACCACGTTTTCACAGTGTCCTATGTCAATACCGCACTCGTCAGGTCTTTGACGGATTACGATTATATCCACGAGCAGTTTGTCTCTCCGGGGCTTAGTGCATCTCCTGAGAAGGTTACCGTTACGGTAAGTCTTCCTGACACCCTTTCTCTTTCTGAAAGGAATGCGAGGATTTACGGTTTCGGTTTTGAGGGCGAAGTCGTGTTCAGGGATGGCAAGGTGGTCCTTTCCTCTTCGGCTCCTATGACAAGGGAGAATTCCGTTATCCTGCTGATGGGCCTGAACAAGGGAATTCTTTCTCCTTCACTTCAGGAGTCCGGGCTTTTCCAGCAGAGACTTGATATGGCCTTCGAGGGCTCGTCGTACGTTGACTGGGATGATGATTCCTTTATGGTGCTTTTCATAGGCGCAATAGCCGGTTTCATTCTTTTTATTCTGCTTATCTTCTTTGGAACAAGAGCAAGAAATAAGAACATCCTCGGAGTCACCAGGGTTAAGCTTGTAGATTCCACCAGAGTTGTTCCTTTTGCCGGAGATCTTCTCCAGACCAATTATGTCCTGAAATCTCTCGGCCTCAAATCTGATTCCGACGCAGGCATTGCCACCGCGTTTATCCTAAGGATGGTTCAGAAGGGTATCCTTCTTGTCAGGAAGGTGGATCAGAAACATATTGAAATCAGTTTCAATGATTCCGCCGATATGTCCGGCCTTTCCGCTCCTGAAATCGAACTCTTTGATATGATGAAGAAGGCTTCAGGCAGCGATATGATTCTTCAGGATAAGGAATTCTCCCGCTGGAGTTCCAAGCATGCCGCACAGGTGGACAAATGGCTTAAGACTATCCTGAAGGAGGGACATGCAGCCATCGTCAGCAACGGCTATGCTTCGTGGGGCGGGACGTTTACCGAGGCTGGCCGTCTGGAGGCCAGGAACAGTGTGGGCTTCAAGAAGTTCCTCTGTGACTATACCCTCATTGACGAGAGACGCACCCAGGAAGCTGTTGTCTGGGAGGATTACCTCGTTTTCGGAGCCCTTTACGGAATTGCCGAAAAAGTGGCGAAGGAACTTTCCGATATCAACCCTAAGTCATTGCCTGAGTCTATGCAGTCTTCGGGCAGCATTTTTGCCGACCCTGTACTTACGAGGAATCTGATCTGGTCATGTAACAGGCTGTCTCATTCCATTACCAATCAGGCCGTGAGCCATCGTTCCGCCGGACACGGAGGGTCAAGTTCAATCGGTGGAGGTGGAGGATTCCACGGAGGCGGTTTCGGCGGCGGAGCGCGTTAGACTGAAGAGAACAGAAAGAATAATAAAATGGCATCATACCTGCAGATTGAAAATATCTCAAAATCCTATGGACCGAAGGTCCTTTTCGAGAACATAGGTTTCAATATCAATGAGGGCGACAAGATCGCCCTCATTGCTCCTAACGGTACCGGTAAGACTTCGCTTCTGAGGATTCTTGCCGGAAAGGACAAGAGTGACTCCGGCGGAAAGATTATGTTCCTGAGGCATATCAGGATTGCTTTTCTTGAGCAGGAGTATGACTTTGACCCCGGGAAGGGAATCTTTGAGCAGGTTATGGACGGAAGCCGGAAGTGGACCAAAGATCTGGACCACGAGGCTTATTTTGAGTATGAACTCAGGGTCCGCACCCTCCTCACCAATTTCAAACTCACTGATTTTGACAAGAAGATGGGACTTCTCTCCGGTGGAGAGGTCAAGCGTGTCGCCCTTACGGAGATGCTCGCCTCCGAGGCGGATTTCTTCATTATGGACGAGCCTACGAACCATCTGGACATTGATGCCATTGAATTCCTTGAGGGCTATCTTAGCCGTGCAAGGTGCACCCTCCTTATGGTTACCCATGACCGCTATTTCCTTGATAGGGTATGCAATACAGTCATAGAGATGGACCATGGCGCAGTTTACCAGTATAAGGGAGACTACGAGAATTACCTTGAGAAGAGGGAAGAGAGGATTGCTAATTTCAATGCCAATACCGATAAGGTCAGGAATATCCTCAGGCGTGAACTTGAGTGGATGCGTTCCACTCCTTGTGCCCGCTCCGGCAAGGCCAAATACCGCAAGGATGCCTTCTATGAGCTGAAGGAGCGCGCAGAACAGACTCTGCGTTATAATACCGTGAAGATGGACGAGCTTTCCGACGGCTCCCGTCTCGGCACCAAGATCATCGACTGTAAGAATGTGACCTTCAGTTACGGTGACCGCGTGATGTTGAAGGATTTCTCATATAAGTTCCAGCGGTTTGAGAAAATCGGTATAGTCGGCGCAAACGGCGTAGGCAAGACCACGTTCATCAACCTCCTTCTTGGCAACAAGATGGGTGACGACGGCGTCCTTACCGGCAGCATCGAGAGGGGAGAGTCCCTGAAGATTGGTTATTACAGCCAGAGCGGAATGAGCTTCGATGAGGACCAGACCGTCCTTGAGACCGTCAACGACACTCATCTTCTTTCGATGTTCATGTTCCCTCACGATATGCTTAACAACAAGATTTCCAAGCTCTCGGGAGGAGAAAAACGCCGCCTTTACCTGCTGACAATCCTTATGCAGAACCCTAATCTGCTGATTATGGACGAGCCTACCAATGACCTTGATGTGGTTACCCTCAATGTCCTGGAGGAGTATCTCCTTGGTTTCAAGGGCAGCCTTATCATCGTTTCCCACGACCGCCATTTCCTTGACAGGATCGTTGATCACCTGCTCATCTTTATGGGTGACGGCCGCACCAAGGACTATTACGGACCTTATTCCGAGTACAGGGAATACGTCAAGGCCCAGCTTGCCCAGACTAAACCTGCGTCAAAAGAAAAGGCTTCCATTCAGAAATCTGACGCCAAACCTGCTCAAAAGGAAAAGAAGAAACTCTCCTACAAGGAACAGCGTGAGTTCGAGCAGTTGGAAAAGGATATCGAATCACTTACCGCAGAGAAGGAACAACTCGAAGTCTCCCTGTCAGGAGGTGAGACGGATTACGGAAAAATTTCCGAACTTACGGCAAGATATTCCGAGGTCAAGGACCTTCTTGACGAGAAGGAACTTCGCTGGCTGGAACTCTCGGAACAGGCCTGAAAAGTGCATTATAGTACGTTATACTACATTGTAGTACATATATGAATACAACTGAAAGACTCATCAAGGATTACCGGTATTACCTCAAGATAGAAAAGGGACTGTCGGATAATACCGTAGCCTCTTACGGCAGTGATGTGGTTGAGTTCTTTCAGGCCCTTGACAAAACTCCTAAGAGAATTACCGCTGAGGACATCCTGGATTACCTTGATGGCAGAAGACGTTTCGGTATGAAGGCCAGAAGCCAGGCCCGGCTTCTTAGCGCCCTTCGTTCCTTCTTCTCGTGGCTGGTTCTCGAGCAGGAGGTCAGGGACAATCCCTGTGACGGCATAGAGTCCCCCAAGCTCGGCCGTTACCTTCCGGAGGTTCTCTCCGTCAGTGAGATTGATTCCATTATGTCCTCCGTTGACCTTTCCCAGCCCTTCGGCCCCAGAGACAGGGCTATCCTCGAGACTCTCTACGGCTGCGGCCTCAGGGTCTCCGAGGCTGTCAATCTCAAGATATCCGATATCTTCTTTGATGAGGGCTATATCCGTGTCATAGGCAAGGGAGACAAGCAGAGGATTGTTCCTCTCGGAGAGGTGGCCTCAGACTATATCCAGGCCTATCTCAGCGTCCGCACTGACCCTGCCGGACCGGAGTGGGACGATATCCTTTTCCTGAACAGGTTCGGCAAATCCCTATCCAGGATTTCAATGTTCAATCTTGTGAAAAAGCAGGCCCTCATTGCCGGTGTCACCAAGGAGATCTCCCCACATACTTTCCGCCACTCCTTCGCCACCCATCTCATTGAAAACGGCGCCGATCTCCGCGTGGTCCAGGAGATGCTCGGCCATGAGTCCATCCTCACCACCGAAATCTACACCCATATCGACTCCAGTACCTGGCAGTCCGCCATCCTTCAGCACCATCCCCGCCGTAATCACTAACCTCCTTCTTTCCCGCCCTCCCATTCTGTTCGGGCGTAGGCTGGTTCCGGCCGTACGCCTTCGCTACGCTCATCCCACCACTGCGCTCCGCTTGTGGTTCCCCGCTCACGAGGCCGCGGGCGGCCACGGGCTCCTGCCGTACCAGCCCACCGCCCTTCCGTTCGTCTCCATCCTTCTTTCTCCTTTCTCCCTCCTACCTCTTTTCTGCTTGCTTCCTCCATTCTTTGCGGGGCTACGCTTGTTTTGAAACCATCATTCTTCAATGAATGGAACACAGCCTATTCGGTGCCCAATTCGGAAGAATGATCCGGCCTTCAGGGCGGGGTCCTTCTCGTCAATGCTTATTCTATGTGAGTGTAAGCCCCTTCTCTGAGAATGATGATTTCATAATCAGCATCTCTGTCTAATATATTGTCTCCCGTACATTTTTGGCCCTCCTGGTGTACGCGAGAAGACCCAATCCTCGTTCCGTACATTTTCGGCCCTCCTGGTGTACGCGAGAAGACCCAATCCTCGTTCCGTACATTTTTGGCCCTCCTGGTGTACGCGAGAAGACCCAATCCTCGTTCCGTACATTTTCGGGCCCTCTGGTGTAC
>CADBMK010000090.1 GCA_902795785.1 uncultured Bacteroidia bacterium
TAGAAATAGCCAGTGAGTCGCAACCTGTGCGGGTAGAGAAGTCGATAACCTCCTCAGGCTTTGTGTAGTGAGATTCCTCAGCGGCAACCTCATCCTCAACACCTGCGAGGACACCAAGCTCAGCCTCTACGGTAACGTCATACTTGTGAGCGTACTCAACAACCTTCTTTGAGAGAGCGATGTTCTCCTCGTAAGGAAGAGCTGAACCATCGATCATGACTGATGAGAATCCCATATCAACGCAGCTCTTGCAGAGCTCGAATGAATCACCGTGGTCAAGGTGAAGAACGATCTGTGGCTTCTCCCAGCCAAGCTCCTTTGCATACTCTACAGCACCCTCTGCCATGTAACGGAGAAGAGTCTGGTTTGCATAGTTACGAGCACCCTTAGATACCTGAAGGATGACAGGTGACTTTGTCTCAGCAGCAGCCTGGATGATAGCCTGAAGCTGCTCCATGTTGTTGAAGTTGAATGCAGGGATTGCGTAGCCGCCCTTTACTGCCTTAGCAAACATTTCTTTGGTGTTTACAAGGCCAATTTCTTTGTATGAAACCATTTTATTAAGAATTAGAATTATTAAATCTAACCAACCGGTTTGACCATTTCATATCAAACCGGACAAAAATAGTTATTTTTGTGGAAATATTGAAATTATTTAGAAATACGTAATAAGACAATGAAAGGCAAAACTCTGATATTCTCCGCTCCGTCCGGTTCGGGCAAGAGCACGATTGTCAATCATATACTTGGTCTGCATCCGGAAATAGAGTTCTCTATATCGGCCACATCACGTGCGCCCAGAGGTACTGAACAGAATGGAAAGGAATACTGGTTCTTCTCTGCGGATGAGTTCCGTCAGCTAATTAAGGAAGACAAATTTGTGGAGTATGAGGAGGTGTATGCCGGCTCATACTATGGAACCCTTAAGAGCGAGGTGGAAAAGATATGGTCAAAGGGCCATGTAATCATATTTGACGTGGATGTGAAAGGAGGAGTTAACCTCAAGAAGTACTTCGGGGACAGCGCCCTGTCGGTTTTCGTACAGGCACCTTCAGTTGAGGAACTGCGCCGCAGGCTCGTGAAAAGGAATACCGATTCTCCTGAGGCTATCGAGAGGAGAGTGGCAAAGGCTGCGGAGGAGATGACATACGCTCCAAAATTTGACTATGTCCTTGTAAATGACGATCTTGAGAAGGCTTTCAGGGAAGCGGAAGAGAAAATTGATTCATTCCTTGCAAAATAAATGAAAATTGCTGTATATTCGGGATCGTTCAATCCACTTCATAAGGGGCATCTTGCTATTATGAAGTATCTTACCTCGTGCGGAGGCTTCGACGGCGTGTACCTGGTGGTGTCTCCGAAAAACCCTTTGAAAGAGGGAATCGGGGCGGATTCCGCACCGGAAAGATTTGCGGCGGCAGTGAATGCGTTAAGCCGTTATCCAGAGCTTTCCGTGAAGGTGGATGACATAGAATTGACGATGGAACCGCCGCATTATACGGTCAGAACCCTGGACGCGTTGAAGAGAAGGGAACCTGAAAATGACTTCACGCTTATAATCGGAGCAGACAACCTGGCGTCATTCAGACAATGGCGCGATTATGGACGGATACTTGAAGAGTACGGGGTGTGCGTTTACCCTAGAAAAGGATTTGACATTGCGTCAGACCGTGAAGACCTTATACGAGAAAACCAAAAATACACTATAAACATAATTGACGCACCTATGGTGGATGTTTCCTCTACGCAGATTCGTGACGGCGAGGCCGCAGGAAGGAACATGTCGGAATTTAAGATTTAGCAAATGCACATAGAGACGGAAAGAAAATTTCGCGTGCTCAGTGACGAATACAAACTCCAGGCAACGGAGAGCCACAGAATGACTCAGGGCTATATCGCCCATGATGCCGGAAGGACTGTGCGCGTAAGAATCAGCGATGACAAGGCTTACCTTACAATTAAGGGCCCGAGCCGCAATGGACTCAGCCGTATGGAATGGGAGACGGAGATTCCAAGGGGAGACGCTGAGGAATTGATGAAACTATGTTTTGAAGGCGTCATAGATAAAACCCGCTATATAGTTCCGGCGGCAAACGGCAGGAAATTCGAGGTGGATGAGTTCTATGGCGACAACGAAGGCCTTGTGATGGCCGAAATCGAACTGGAAAGTGAGGATGAAACTTTCGAGCGGCCGGAATGGCTCGGAAGGGAAGTGACGGGAGACAAAAAGTATTATAATTCCCACCTGTTGGGGTATCCTTATAAACAATGGTCAGAAAAGTAATTTTTGCCGCACTGGTTGCCATCCTGGCGTCAGCGTGCTCCAGCAATCCTGACGTGGAGGCTGCAAAGGCTCTAGCCCGCAGGGTTATGCCTGAAAAGGCATCTAAGATCAAATTTGAGAAGGTCGCCGATACACTTGACTTTTTCGAGCTCTCCCAGAAAGCCGGGAAAGTGGTGATTAAGGCTAACAATGCCAATTCTATGGCTGTGGGACTTAATCATTATCTTAAGTATTATTGCAACTACGAGTATGGTTGGTTCAAGGAGGATCAGCCTTCGAGCATCAAACTTGGCAAGGTTGATAAGCCTGTGCGCCAGACTGCGCGTGTCAAGGACAGGTTCTTCCTCAATTATTGTACGTATGGATACACGATGCCGTGGTGGAAATGGGAGGATTGGTCCCATTTCATAGACTGGATGGCTTTGAACGGAGTGAATCTCCCTCTTGCCATCACAGGTCAGGAGTCCGTATGGTATGAGGTGTGGAAAGAACTCGGAATGACCGATAAGGAAATCAGGAGTTACTTTACCGGCCCGGCATATCTTCCATGGCACAGAATGCAGAACATAGACCGCTGGGGCGGTCCTCTGCCGAAGCATTGGCTCGAGAGCCAGATGAAACTGCAGAAGAGAATCGTAAAGCGCGAGCGTGAACTGGGAATGCGTCCGGTTCTGCCTGCGTTTGCAGGACACGTCCCTGAGGAACTAAAGATGGTATTCCCTGATGCAAATTACCAGAGCCTAGGCTCATGGGCTGGTTACAAGGAAAAATATCACTGCACTTTCCTTGATCCGATGTGTCCTGAATACGCCCTTATCCAGAAGAAGTTCCTTGAAAAACAGACCGAACTTTATGGAACCGACCACGTTTACGGAATAGACATATTCAACGAGGTTACGCCTCCAAGCTGGGACAGCGAGTATCTTGCAAGAGTCAGCGGAAAGGTTTATGAGACACTTCGCAATGTGGATCCGGAGGCCGTCTGGCTCCAGATGGGATGGATGTTCTATTACAACAAGAACTGGACTCCGGAGCGTATCGACGCCTATCTTACAGCTGTCCCTAAGGACCGTCAGATTATCCTGGACTATTTCTGTGAGAAGAAGGAAATCTTCAGGGATACGGATGCGTTCAGCGGCACGCCTTTCATCTGGTGTTATCTCGGAAACTTCGGAGGCAATACATTCCTGGCTGGCAATTTCCATGATGTGGATGCAAGGATTGAGAAGGCAATCGAGGAGACCGGTAACCTTGCGGGAGTCGGCTCTACGCTTGAGGGCTTCGACTGCAACCCTTATATGTACGAGTTTGTCCTGGAGAAGGCCTGGAATACGGGCATGTCTGTGGATGAATGGGTGAAGAGAATGGCCGACAGAAGGGCCCCTTCCGGAAATCAGGCTGTTCAGCAGGCCTGGAAGACCATCGTGGACAGTGTCTATATTGGAGTCTCAACCACCAAGCAGGGAGCGCTCGTCAACTCACGCCCTGGCTTCGGAAAATACAGCACTAAGCCAAGGTATGAATACAACAACGATGTCCTGGTCAAGTCGGTGAAGGAACTCCTTGCTGCCGGAAGTCCGGAATTTGCCGCACAGAACAAGGCCTACGCATTTGACATTGTGAACCTTACCCGCCAGGCCCTGAGCAACCGTTTCAGCGATCTATTCGAGGAATACAAGGCCGCTTATGCGGAAGGAAAGGATTTTGAGCCAATCTCATCGGAAATGCTCTGCATACTTGACGACCTGGACAGCCTCCTTCAGACCCAGAGCTTCTTCCTTGCA
>CADBMK010000091.1 GCA_902795785.1 uncultured Bacteroidia bacterium
CCCCTGTGGGTAGGTCCTTTTTTTTATGAAATAATCAAAAAGTAACAATATTATGTCAATGTTAAGAATCGCCATCCAGACCAAAGGCCGCCTGAATGAACAGAGCGTAGCCCTCCTGCAGGACGCGGGAGTAAGCGTAGACGACAGCAAGAGGAAATTCCTCTCAGCATCAAAAACCTTCCCTGTAGAACTTCTTTACCTCAGGGACGACGATATTCCACAGGCTGTATCAATGGGCGCCGCAGATGCCGGAATCGTAGGATATAACGAAGTTCTTGAAAGAGGCTTCGACGTGGATATTGCCGACAAGCTCGGCTTCGGAGCATGCCGAATCTCACTCGCAATTCCAAAGGACGAGCAGTATGACGGCCCTCAGTATTTCAACGGAAAGAGAATCGCCACCTCATACCCGGCAATCCTGAAAGACTGGCTCAAGAAAAACAACGTGGACGCACAGATTCACACCATTGCAGGTTCCGTTGAGATTGCTCCTGCAGCAGGAATGGCAGACGCCATCTTCGACATCGTTTCTTCAGGCGGTACACTCGTAAGCAACGGTCTCAAGGAAGTTGAGAAGGTTGTATTCAGCGAGGCTGTCCTCATCACCAACAAGGCTCTCAGTGAGGATAAGAAAGAGATTCTTGACAAACTCGTATTCAGATTCAATGCAGTAAGGGACAGCAAGGGTCTGAAATATCTTATGATGAACATTCCTAACGGCAAGATTGAAGATGCTCTCAAGATTGTTCCGGCCATGAAATCCCCTACCATCCTGCCGCTTGCGGAGACCGGTTGGTCTTCACTTCACACTGTTGTGGCCGAGGAGGTCCTCTGGGAAAAGATTGAAGCTCTCAAAGAAGTAGGAGCTACCGGAATCCTTGTTACAAGCGTTGAAAAACTTGTTCTGTAAAAAATGAATATTTATACAAATCCTAACAAGTCAGAATGGGCCGCGCTAACGGTGCGCGCCACCCAGAACAATGACAAGATTGCAGCCATCGTTTCCGGCATCCTCCAAAGGGTAAAAGAAAACGGAGACAAGGCACTCAGGGAACTTGCCATGGAAATTGACGGAGTGGCCCTTACGGACCTCGAAGTCACTGAAGAAGAGAAGAAGCAGGCCGCAGGTCTTGTCAGCCAGCAGGTTAAAGACGCCCTTGACAGGGCATACGCCAACATCAGGGCTTTTCACGAAGCCCAGATGCCAAAGCCGGTGGAAGTGGAAACGATGCCGGGCGTTAAATGCTGCCAGAGGCCTGTCCCTATCCAGAAGATTGGCCTTTATGTTCCGGGAGGCAACGCTCCCCTCTTCTCTACCGTCCTGATGCTGGCCATCCCGGCTGCCGTGGCAGGCTGTCCGGATGTCATCCTCTGCACTCCTACCGACAAGCAGGGTAAAGTGGCGCCGGCAGTTGTCTATGCGGCCACCCTCTGCGGAGTGAAGCACATCTACAAGGCAGGAGGAGCACAGGCTATCGCAGCTATGGCATACGGCACAGAAACCATTTCAAAGAGGGACAAGATCTTCGGCCCGGGCAACAGGTTCGTAACAATGGCTAAACAGAGCGTCAGCGTTTCTGAAGTATCCATCGACATGCCTGCCGGACCATCTGAAGTAATGGTGATGGCGGATTCAAGCGCAAAGCCGGAGTTCATTGCATCTGACCTTCTCAGCCAGTGCGAGCACGGAGCGGACAGCCAGGCGATTCTTGTCTGCAACAGCGTTGAAATTGCGGAAAAGGTTCAGGGCTGCATAGATGAGCAGATGAAAACCCTCTCCAGGACAAAGGCTCTCGAGAGTTCTCTCGGCAACAGCCGCGCCATCGTCCTTGATACAAAAGAGGCCATGATTGAATTTGCCAACGCCTACGGTTCCGAGCATCTTATCATCGCCATGGAGAATCCGTGGGATGTTGCCGGAAAGATTACGGCGGCCGGTTCGGTATTCATCGGCAATTGGTCATGCGAAAGCGCGGGAGACTACGCTTCCGGCACCAACCACACCCTTCCTACCAGCGGCTGGGCACATTCTTACAGCGGAGTCAATATCGACAGTTTCATACGCAAGATTACCTACCAGGAACTCTCACGCGAGGGCCTTGGTTCCCTTGCCGATACAATTATAACAATGGCTGACGCGGAGGGCCTCGACGCTCACGCAAACGCAGTAAAAGTCAGAATAAAATAATGGATCCACTTAGTCTTGTACGTCCAAATATCCTTGCCCTTGAGCCTTACAGCACGGCAAGGGACGAGTTCAGCGGAGGCGATATCGATGTGTTCGTAGACGCCAACGAGAGTCCATACGAAAACGGAATCAACCGTTATCCGGATCCTCGCCAGAAGCAGCTCAAGTCAGTCATTTCCAAGATTAAAGGAGTGCCTGCGGAAAGGATTTTCCTCGGCAACGGAAGCGACGAGGCCATTGACCTCGTGTACCGCATCTTCTGCCGTCCGGGCGTTGACAACACCGTGATGATTGCTCCGAGCTACGGCATGTACAGTGTTGCCGCAGCAACTAACGACATCAAGGTCAGATTCGTCAACCTGGAGGAGGACTTTTCCCTCGACACCGAAAAGTTCCTCGCAGCCGCTGACCAGAACACGAAGGTGGGCTGGATCTGCTCGCCTAACAATCCAACGGGAAACGCCTTCCCTGTTTCCCAGATCGAGGAGATTCTCCGCAGATTCAACGGAATCCTGG
Organism: uncultured Bacteroidia bacterium; assembly: GCA_902795785.1. GTDB lineage: Bacteria > Bacteroidota > Bacteroidia > Bacteroidales > UBA932 > Cryptobacteroides. Next base: position 2,705 of record CADBMK010000091.1, read on the forward strand.
TTGTTGACGAAGCCTACATAGACTTCTCATCTGAGGAAAGCGTTGCTTCCCTGATAGACAAATATCCGCAGCTCATCGTCCTCCAGACAATGTCAAAGGCCTGGGGAATGGCAGGCATCCGTCTGGGCATAGCGTTCAGCACCGAAAAGGTCAACGAGATCTTCGGCAGGGTCAAGTATCCATACAACATTAACATTCTGGCTCAGAGAACTGCCCTTAGCAAAATAAACGAGCAGGAAAAGAAGCGTCACGTCGAGGAGATCCTCAAGGAGAGGGAAAGACTCGCTGACGGAATCAAAGATGCCCCCTGCGTCAAGAAAATCTACCCGTCAGACGCTAACTTCATTCTTGTGAAGGTGGACGATGCAAACGCGTGGTACGACAGGCTTGTTTCCCAGGGTATCATCGTCAGGAACAGGACCAGGGTCGTACTCTGCAAGGACTGCCTCAGAATCACCGTAGGAACGCCGGAGGAGAACAACAAGACCATTGCCGTCCTTAACGGAAAGCCTCTTCCTGAGGCGTCGGAGCGTCACGCAAAAATCCACCGTCAGACACGCGAGACTGATATCACGGTTGAAATAGACCTTGACCGCCGTCAGGCTGAGACAGATTCGGTTTCAACCGGACTGTGCTTTCTCGACCACATGCTGATGCAGATTCCTCATCACGGAGGCATCGCCTTAAACGTCAAGGCAATCGGAGACCTCGAAGTGGACGAGCACCACACTATGGAGGACGTTGCCATCGTTCTCGGTGAAGCCATCGACAAGGCTCTCGGCAGCAAACTCGGCATCGGCAGATACGGTTTCGTGCTTCCGATGGACGACTGCGACGCCATGGTCCTGATGGACTTCGGCGGCAGGATTGACTTCCGCTGGGACGTAGAGTTCACAAGGGACCGCGTGGGAGACGTTCCTACTGAAATGTTCGAGCACTTCTTCCAGTCTCTCGCCAGCGCCATGAAGGTAAACATGCACATCAAGGCCGTTGGCACAAACGACCATCACAAGGCTGAATCCATTTTCAAAGCCTTTGCAAGGGCCCTCAGGATGGCGGTTTCAAGAAGTCAGTTCCCATATGAACTTCCAAGCAGCAAAGGATTGTTATAATGATTGCAATAGTAGATTACGATACGGGAAACCTCAGGAGCGTTGAGAACGCCCTGAAAAAACTCGGCAAAGATTATGTGGTCACCTCAGACCCGGATGTCATCCGAAGCGCCAGCCACGTCCTTCTTCCGGGCGTAGGCGAGGCAAGTTCCGCCATGGACAAACTTCGTGAAAGAGGGCTTGACAAAGTCATCCCTGCCCTCACCCAGCCTGTCCTTGGCATCTGCATCGGCATCCAGGTTCTCTGCAGGAGCAGCGAGGAAAACGACGCCACCTGTCTCGGAGTCTTCGACAGCGAGATCCGCAGATTCCGCGAGGAAGAGCCAAAGATCAAGATTCCTGAAATGGGCTGGAATACCATCTTCGACCTTGACAGTCCCCTCTTCAAGGGCATAAACGAAGGCGATTTCGTATACTACGTCCATTCATACGCACCTACAATGCCCCAGGACGGACAGACCAAGGCCATCGCAAAGACAACCTACGGCTCGCAGACATTTGCAGCTGCCCTTAACAGGGGCAATTTCTACGGAACACAGTTCCATCCGGAAAAGAGCGGCCCTGTGGGCAGCAGAATCCTCAAGAATTTCCTTGACTTATGATACAGATAATTCCTGCAATTGACATAATCGGCGGAGAATGCGTCCGCCTTACCCAGGGAGACTACAACCAGAAAAAGACCTATTTCAAGGACCCTCTGGACGTGGCCAAAATGTTCGAAGGTGCCGGAATAAAAAGGCTCCACGTAGTGGACCTGGACGGAGCCAAGGCATCAATGCCCCAGAACCTCAAGGTTCTGGAAAGGGTTGCCGCAAACACTTCGCTCGAAGTTGAGTTCGGAGGCGGAATCAAGAGCGCTGAAGCCCTGTCCTCAGTTCTCGACGCCGGAGCAAGGTACGCAATCTGCGGCAGCATCGCAGTTACAGAGCCTGAAGAATTTGACTCCTGGCTCAGGAAGTTCTCCGGAGACAGGATCGTCCTGGGCGTTGATACAAAGAACGGCCTTGTAGCCACCCACGGATGGCTCAAGAGTTCAGCCCTCACGGCATCCGACCTCATTGGCAAATTCACTGAAAGCGGCCTTGCGCAGGTAATCTGCACGGAGATTTCCCACGACGGAATGCTCCAGGGCGTGGACTCTGCCATCTATACAAAGATGCAGGCGGAGTTCCCTCAGGTCAAGGTCATCGTCAGCGGAGGAATTTCCTGCATGGAAGACATCCTCGGCCTTGACAGGCTCGGCCTGAAGGCCGTCATCGTAGGAAAGGCTTTCTATGAAGGGAGAATAACACTCGAAGATTTCAGGAAGATATGCTAGCAAAAAGAATCATCCCCTGCCTGGACATCAAGAACGGGCAGACAGTAAAGGGAATCAACTTCGAAGGTCTTCGGGAAGTCGGAGACCCGGTTGAGATGGGTGCAAAATACGCAGCCGAGGGTGCGGACGAGCTGGTATATCTTGACATCAGCGCATCTCTCGAAGGCCGCAAGACCTTCACCGAACTGGTCACCAGGATTTCCGAGAAGATAGACATCCCGTTCACCGTGGGAGGAGGAATCTCCACCTATGAGGACGGAGCAAGGCTTCTCGACGCCGGAGCTGACAAGATATCCATCAACACGGCAGCCGTAAACAACCCCGGCCTGATTACAGAACTCGCCGAGAAATACGGCTCACAGTTCGTGGTAGTGGCAATTGACGCCCGCCTTCACGACGGCACTCAGCCGGCCGGAGAGACCGACAACATCTGGCACATCACCACCCACGGCGGAAAACACAGCACGGACAAGGAGTTGTTTTCATGGGCGCGCGAGGCCCAGGAAAGAGGAGCCGGAGAGATTCTCTTCACCAGCATGAACCACGACGGAATGAAATCAGGCTACCCTTGCGATACGTTTGCAGAATTGGACAAGTTTCTCCAGATTCCGATCATAGCATCGGGTGGAGCCGGAAACGTGGACCACATAGCCGACGTCCTTACCAGGGGCAAGGCCGATGCTGCCCTCGCAGCCAGCATCTTCCACTTCGGAGAGATCAGGATTCCTGACCTGAAGGAAGAACTTGTAAAAAGAGGAATAACAGTTAGAATATGATAAAATTTGAAGATTTGGACGTCAGCAAATACGCTGACGGTCTCGTTCCTGCCATCGTTCAGGACGACAAGACTCTTAGAGTCCTTATGATGGGCTTCATGAATGCCGAGGCCCTCGAAAAGACCCAGAAAGAGGGTCGCGTCACATTCTGGAGCAGAAGCCGCAATAAACTCTGGACCAAGGGTGAGGAAAGCGGCAACTACCTTGAATTCGTTTCCGTTGCAGCTGACTGCGACAAGGACACCCTTCTTGTGCGCGCCATTCCTCACGGACCTACCTGCCACAAAGGTACCACCACCTGCTGGGGTGAGTATTCAGACGATGCAGAAGGCTTCATCCGTGAACTTGAAGGCGTAGTCCAGCAGCGCCACAAGGAAATGCCTGCGGAGTCATACACAACCTTCCTCTTCGAAAAAGGTCCGAAGAAGATTGCCAAGAAACTTGGAGAAGAAGCCACCGAAACTGTAATCGAAGCGATTGCCGGTGACAAGGAAAGGCTCGTATCCGAAGCTTCCGACGTAATCTACCACCTTCTTGTCCTGCTCGAGTACTACGGACTCGGAATCAAGGACATCGAGAAGGAACTGATTATCCGTCACAAACCCGGATACGTTCACCAGAAAGATAAATACTAGAGTTTCTCAGCAAACCAGCTGAGGTGATATTTCACAACCCATGTCCAGTAATTCCACCTGTGACGTCCCGGTGAAGTCATAAAGACGTGAGGAATATCATACTCCATACATTTGCTCCTGAAGACCTCGCCCGCCTCGACAAAAGGCGTGTCATAGTAACCCACGGTTACAACCAGAATCTTCCTGGATATCTCTTCAGGCGTGCAGATTTCTTTTATACGGCCTAGTCTGTTACATGCAGACTGGGCCTTTACCGTATCATTATATACGTCCGGCATTCCGAGGACCTCGGCAATTGCCGGCTTGCTTCCTGAATAGGTCAGGTCAAGCACTCCCGACATTGAACCCGCGCCGCGGAAGAGTTCCGGATGGTCAAGGAAAATGTTCATTGCCCCGTGTCCTCCCATTGAAAGGCCGGTAATGAAGGTTCTCTCCGGAACAAGTCCGTACTTTTCCTTCATATAAGGCCAGAATTCGTTCCAGAAGAAAGAACGCCACTGCATCCTGCCCTTGTCCGCATCGTCAAAATACCAGCTTCCGTAGAAGCCGTCAGGACAGATGATTCTGAAGCCTGTCTCGTTTGCAAGGGCCTGAAGATCCATCTGCTTTGACCAGTTCCTGAAATTGCCTTTGTATCCGTGAAGGAGGAACACCGTCGGGATGTCCTTCTTTGCAGTTGCAGGATTGAACACAAGGATGCTGTCATCACAGTGCAGATAATCCTTGGAATTCAGGACAATAAGTTCCCTGCCTCCCAGAAGATTTGACGTAAGGAAATCCACGGCGCAGTCAAACGCCTTCTTCCTGCCCTGGCTGTATCCATGGTCATAGCCTTCGAGTTCATAGAGTTTACAGTCCTTGATGACATCGCAATATCCCTTGCCGTACTCGAACGGAACGGCCGTATCAGCGGTTCCGTGAATAACGCAGGCACTTCCCGTATACGTTCCCGCCTCGGCATAGACGTCGATTGACTTGGCGCAGTTGAAATAGGCCCTTCCAACATTATTTCCCCAGATCTTTATGGTCTTTGGCAGATTGTCAAGGTCGAAGCTCACGCCCAGCAGGCTGCCCTTCTTTACACATATCGGGATATTTGCCGCCGGAGCCATAAGGGCTTCACACCTGATCCTGTCCTTTCCAAGACGGGCGGAAAGGAGGGATGCCACAAGTCCGCCCTGGGAATGGCCCACGACTCCAATCCTGGAAGCATCCACATAATCCAGTCCTAATACATAATTATATATGCAGATTGCGTCCTCAATCTCGTTGCAGACTGTCATATCCTCAAACTTGCCCTCGCTCTCCCCGTGTCCGTTGAAATCAAAACGGATGGAGGCGATTCCATTTGCCTTGAGTCCCTCGGAGATCATCCTCAGAAGGAATTCATTCTTGTTTCCGGTAAAGCCGTGACAGATTATAACCATAGGGACTTTCTCCCCTTCCCTGACATCAGGCTTTACGATAACGGCACTCAGTCTTCCGACAGAGCCCTGGACTGCGATTGGTTTCTGGGCTGAAGCGCCGATGCAGAATAAGGCAAGCACGGCGCAAAAGAATAATTTCAATTTCATTTAGGTAGTATTTTGATACACAAACTTACGGAAAAATGCCAAGAGAATGTTGTCTTTAGGAACACTATTGGGGCGGAAAGCGAGTAAAGTATATATCAAAAGGTCGAATCTTATTGTCAAAAGGAAAAATTGAAATACATTTGCCCCGCTTCAAAAAAGAGCATAACGAAAAGTATGAACAAGAAAACTATTTCAATTGCAGCGTCTCTTGCTGCAGCAATTCCAGCGCTCGCCGGAGGTTTCAACACCAACACCAATCAGACAGCGGCTTTCCTCAGGATGCCGGCTCAGGTTGCTGTAATCAGCGTTGACGGTGCTTATTTCAACCCTGCAGGCGTTGCATTCATGAAGCCAGGTCTTTACCTCGGTGCAAACTGGCAATCAGCATTCCAGACCCGTCAGGATGAAGTCACTTACAACCCTTACATCTACAACGCAAACGATCTTAACAACGAGACCCATCTTTATAAGGGAAGAGCGGTAGCACCGTTCATTCCTTCATTCGACATCGCTTACGTTTGGGACAAACTCGCAGTTTCATCACACCTCGGACTCACTGCCGGCGGTGGAAAGCTCCGCTACAGAGACGGCCTCGGCTCATTCGAGTCACAGTTCGCATCTGCAGCAGCCATACTCAACGAAATGGGCCTTGCAGGCACCCAGTACAGCCTCAACATGAACCTTGACGGTTCTTCTTACTACTTCTCAGGCCAGATAAGCGCAGCATACAAGATCAACGAGAAGCTTTCAGTTTCACTCGGCGGCCGCGTAACCTATGCTTACAACGCATACGACGCAATGGTTTCCGACATCAATTTCACGACAAACGGCCAGCCTACCTCTGCAGTCCTCGCTGGCGCAGCAGCCCAGTACCAGAGCGTCAACCCAACTGTCGCAGCACAGTACATGGCATACTCTCAGGCAATCACGGCAGCTTCACAGAACATTGTGCTTGATGTTGTCCAGACAGACATCGCCTTCAATCCGATTATCGGCATTGATTTCAAGTCTGGAAAGTGGAACGTAGCCGC
>CADBMK010000092.1 GCA_902795785.1 uncultured Bacteroidia bacterium
AACTTCAAGAAATCATTCGGACTGAGACTTGCGCTCTAGCGCTTTTGCCTCATCCCATATAGAATCCATCTCCGCCAGGGTCAGATCTTTCAGGTTTCGGCCCTGGCGAATTGTTTTCTCCTCCAGGTAGGTAAACCTGCGCTTGAACTTTTCACATGTCCTGGAAAGGGCCTTGTCAGGATCAAGGCCATAGAGCCTTGCCGCATTGATGATTGAGAAGAGATAGTCTCCCAACTCCCCTTCCGCCTTTTCCACATCATCGCCCATGCCGTCAAGTTCAGCCTGGAACTCGCCCAGTTCTTCCCGGACCTTTCCCCATACATCTTCCTTCTTTTCCCAGTCAAAGCCGGCACCGCGAGCCTTATCCTGCATGAAATATGCTTTCAGGAGGGATGGCATACTGTCCGGGATGCCAGACAATATCCGCTTGTTGCCTCCTTTCTCCTTTGCCTTGACAAGTTCCCAGGTATCGGCAATTTCCTCCGGAGTGGAGGCCTTGGGGCCGTCACCGAACACGTGAGGATGGCGGAAGATCATTTTCTCCGAGACAGCATCCGCGATGTCACCTATATCGAACTTGCCGAGTTCGGATTGAATCTTTGCATAAAATACTATATGGAAGAGGACATCACCGAGTTCTTTTTTAAAACCGGCGTCGTCGTTTTTGATTATTGCATCGCTGAGTTCGTATACTTCTTCTATGGTTCTCGGACGGATTGATTCACAAGTTTGTGCGTGATTCCACGGACACTCCTCGCGGAGCCTGTCCATAACGTCAAGAAGTCGGGAAAGCTTCTGGAGATTCTCTTTTCTCGTATTCATTTTTTTGTATATTTGCAGACACTTGAAACGTCTGTTTCAAACACATAAACAAAATTAAGCAATAAATAATGAAGTCCATTCATTTTGTTTCCGCTGAAGAAGCGGTAAAGGCTGTAAAGTCACATGACCACATTCACCTTAGCGGTGTAGCCGCTACCCCTATCATTCTATTGGATGCGCTCAAACTAAGAGCAGACGCTGGAGAAGTTGAAGACCTCCATTTCCATCATTTCCACACAGAAGGTCCGGCAATCTATTCACAGCCGGAGTATGACGGCAAGTTTTTTGACCAGGGATTCTTCGTAGGTCCCAACGTCAGGGCCAATGTAAACGCCGGCTACGCAGACTACCTTCCAGTCCACCTCGGAGAGAGCCAGAAGCTCTACCGCAGCGGCGCCCTTCCTTGCGACGTGGCAATGATTCAGGTCTCCCTTCCTGACGAGAACGGACGCGTTTCTCTCGGAACATCAGTAGACGCTACATACGCAGCGGTTGAATGCGCAAAGACAGTCATCGCCGTTGTCAACAAATACGTCCCATTCGCATACGGAGACCTTATCTCCGTTGACGATATCGACATCTTCGTAGAGCACAACGAGAAACTCATCACCAAGGGTTTTGCTGAGCCAAATGAGACTGAAAAACTCATCGGCAAGAACTGCGCTGAACTCGTTCCTGACGGAGCCTGCCTCCAGATGGGTATCGGCGCCCTTCCTAACGCCCTCGCCATCCAGCTCCTCGATCACAAGAACCTCGGACTTCATACCGAAATGTTCGCCGACGGTATCCTCAAACTCATCAAGGCCGGCGTAGTAAACAACACCGCCAAGAAGATTGACGTCGGACAGAGCGTGGCATCCTTCCTTCTCGGAAGCGAGGACGTTTACAACTATATCGACCACAACCCTGCCGTTGCGATGAAGGAAATCAAGTACACAAACGACCCTTGGATCATCGCACAGAATCCTAATATGATGGCCATCAACTCCGCAACGGAGGTTGACTTCACCGGACAGATAAGCGCCGACTCAATCGGAACAAGGATATTCTCCGGCACAGGAGGACAGCTTGACTTCGTAAAGGGAGCCACGATGTCTGAAGGCGGTAAGTCCATCACTGCCTTCGCTTCAAGGACAAAGACCGGAAAGAGCAAGATCGTCCCTCTCCTCAACCCTGGAGCAGGAGTCGTTACCCCTCGTGCGGACGCCCACTACATCGTTACCGAATGGGGTGCAGTTGACCTTTGGGGCAAGTCACTTCAGGAGCGCGCAAAACTTATGATCAGCATCGCCCATCCTGACGACCGTGAGGAACTCGACCGCGCAGCCTTCGAGCGCTTCGGTCCTCACTACCACAACTTCAGCATCTAATACCGCTGACAGCAAACTGCATCTAATCTCAACTGATATCAAACAGCATCTGCCATCACTGATAACAAACAGTATCTGCCATCACTGATATCAGAAACCAATAATAAAGAGGTCGGCATCACTGCCGGCCTCATTTTTTCCCCCAATCCCATCCCCTGCCGTACATAAGGACGCCCAAAAATGTACGCGAGAAGATTTGGCAACCCTGCCGTACACCAGAAGGCCCGAAAATGTACGGGACAAGGCCGGATCGGGAAGGATGGACAGCCGCGCTGATTTTGAAAACATCATTCTCAGAGATGAGCCTTACACTCATTTAGAATAAGCATTGACGAGAATGAACCCGCCCTGGAGGCCGGGGCATTCTTCCGAATAGGGCTCCGAATAGGCTGAGTGCCATTCATTGAAGAATGATGGTTTCAAAACACGCGTTGCCCCGCAGGAAACGAAGGATGGAGAAGGCAGAAGGGTGGAGAAGGGAGACGAACGGAAGGGAGGCGGGCTGGTCCGGCAGGAGCCCGTGGCCGCCCGCGGCCTCGTGAGCGGGGAAACCACAAGCCAGGCGCAGTGGTGGGATGAGCGAAGCGAAGGCGTACGGCCGGAGCCAGCCTGCTCCCGATAAAACAGGATGAGCCACCTGCCGTACACTAGAGGGGCCCAAAATGTACGGAAGAGGATTTGACAACTCTGCCGTACACCAGGAGGCCCTATTCTGTACGCGAGGAGGGAGACGAACGAAGAAGGCAGGCAAGAAGAGAGAATGGGAAGGATGGAGAAGGGAGGAGAACGAAGGAGGAAGGAAGAAAGAAAGGGAGGAAGGAAGGGGCGGAGGGAATAGAAAAAACCCGCGCAGCAGAGGGGGTCTGTGCACGGGTGTATAGGTTCGGGCCCTCGGAGGCTATTCGGCGCGGCGTGGATGGAAGATTGCAAAAAGGATTGCGCAGCCTACCGCCGTCAGGATTCCGATATGCGGAGTATAGGCGGCAGAGATGCCGAAGCCTATAGGCATAATGCAGATGAAAGTAACGCAGACGGACGTGATGAAGCAGGCAGGGAGAAGCGACATAAGATAATATGCTCCCTTTCTCTCCTTATAGAGGAATACGGTGATGGCCCAGAGAGTGAACGATGCAAGAACCTGGTTGGCCCACATGAAGTATCTCCAGATAAAGTTGAAACCATCATTGTCCTCAACCGTAAGGTAGAGGAAGAATCCCGCAACCACAAATACAGGGAGGCTGACAAGAAGTCTCATAGGGATGCTCTTCTGTCCCACCTTGAGGAAGTCGGCAAGAATCATACGCGCGGTTCTGAATGAAGTATCGCCGCTTGTGATAGGAGCCGCAACAACGCCGAGGATTGCAAGGATACCGCCAACAACGCCGAGCCAGCCGATTGAAATCTTCTCAACCACAAGCGGAGCGCTTGAATTGATTGCGATTCCAAGTTGCTCGAATCCGTGACCATATACGAAGTATGAGCCAAGAGCCGCCCAGATAAGGGCTATGACGCCTTCCGTAATCATCGCGCCATAGAAGATAGGACGTCCCTGTTTTTCGTTGGTCATACAGCGGGCCATCATTGGGCTCTGAGTTGCATGGAATCCGCTGAGGGCGCCACAGGCGATTGTAATGAAAAGACAAGGGAAAAGATTCTGTCCCACCAGGCCGGAATCTGCCTTGAGAGTAAGGTCTGACTCTGAAAGGCCGGTCCAGATTTCAGGAATAGAAGGCCACTTGAGGAAGAGGACCACCATCAGGGCCACGGCCATAAAGATAAGGGCCACGGCAAAAACAGGATAAATCCTTCCGATGAGCTTGGAAATTGGGAGCAGGGTTGCAAGGATATAATATCCAAAGACAATTAAGCACCACACGATGGCAGGATTTCCAGGCATCCAGTCCTTGGTAATCTCACCCAGGATGATGGCCGGGCTGGAAGTGAACACCGCACCCACCAGAAGCATAAGCAGCATTGCAAAGACGAGCATCACCGCCCTGGCCTTTCTGCCAAGATAACGGCCGATGATGTCCGGGAGACCCTCTCCACCGTTGCGCAGGGAGATCATACCGGCAAGGTAATCGTGCATGGCTCCCGCGAAAATACATCCAAGCACAATCCAGATGTAGGACGCAGGGCCGAACTTGGCTCCCATAAGGGCTCCGAAGATAGGACCTGTTCCCGCAATGTTCAGGAACTGGATCATGTAAATCTTCCACAAAGGCATTGGGATATAATCCATGCCGTCTGCCTTTGAGACTGAAGGCGGGATCCTTGACGGGTCCGGAGCAAACACCTTCTCTACAAATTTGCCATAGAAAATGTAGCCCAGGATAAGGGCCACCACTCCAATAAGGAAACTGTACATACTATTACTAATTACTTAATCTGTCATTCTGATTTTTTTGCGAAAAACGAGAAATGAACCCTGCCATAGCATCTTTCTTTCACAAAGTTGGGATGTTCGGTGAAAGAATGCTCGTCGCCGTGTTCAAGAATAAAGTAACAATCATCATGAAGGATGTCCCTTGACAGGACCTTATCCGGGATCTCCTGTAAATTTTCCAATGCGTAAGGAGGATCTGCAAATATCAGATCGAACTTCTCACGGCAAATCGGGAGAAAATCAAAGACATTGTCCCTGACCATCGTGACGTTCTTAAGGCCCAGGCGCATTGCCTCAGTCTTTATAAACGATGCGTTCTCCCTTGCCATCTCCACGGAATAAACCCTCTCGGCTCCGCGGGACGCAAACTCGAAGGCTATGGCCCCCGTTCCTCCGAAGAGGTCCAGGACCTTCAGGCCTTCAAACTCATACTCATTGTTGAGAATATTGAAAAGGCCCTCACGGGCGAAATCGGTTGTCGGGCGGGCCTTGTAGCCTGCGGGCGGGTTGATTGATTTTCCCTTAAGTCTGCCTCCGATAATTCTCATATCTCTATTATTAATATACTGTATCTACCTGCTGAAGTTCACTTCAAGGAAATACTTCTTTAATGCTTCCTTCTGCTCTCCGGAAAGAGGAGAGATAAACTGAAGCACGGTTTTCTGTACGTTCAGTCCGAGCGAAGTCAGGACATTGAAAACATGGTATTCCACCGATGTGAAATCAGGAACGTCAAACATATTGCAGAAGAGAAGTTTCTCCCCCATCCTTATCGCGAGTGTAAGGACGTGCATCCTGTAAGATGCAACCGCCGAAGGGGCATCCTTTCCGTGCTTGTCCACTTCTGCCATCTGGCTGAGAGCCTCAAGGACGTAGTACATCTCAGGGAGCTTTTCATCCTTACCCGTATAGACGAGCACGGCATCGAAAGCCGAAACCGGTGTTGAACGGACCTCGTCACACGGATCAAGGACAGCCACATCCGAAAGAAGTTCTCTTGCCTTCTCCTGTACGAAAAAAGCGGCAGGTACCAAGGTAGCCTTGCCGCTGTAATTTGCCTTTATGTCCGAGGCCATTATGCTACTCCCAGTTACCTGCGTTGTTATTAGGAGCAGAGATGCTTCCGACCTGAAGACCAGGATATCTGTTCTTCTGCTTGCAGTCGTCATCAAGATTGATTCTCTGCTGCTCATTCAGACCCTTGAGAAGCTTCTTGTATGGCATTCTTGCCTCGAAGAGAGGAACCTGCACACCTGAGACAAGCTTTGTAACAGCTTCCATCTCAACCTCCTCACCATCTGAGTAAGGGATGTACTTGAGGCTGTTGATGTCGAAGTTCTCCCTGCTGTGGAAAAGGGTATCCTTAACGTTAACCTTTGTTTCAACAGAGAATACGAGGTGCTTGTCACCTGCCTTGTAGAGGTCGTAAAGCTGAGCGGCTGTGATACCCTTCTTGCTCTTCTTGATAGCCTCAGTATGTGCCATTGCAAGAGAGTCATCCTGTGAGCCGACCTGCATAATGATACTCATCTGACCCTTGTTATAGAACTCGATGAGCGAGTCAACCGTAGAAACGAACTTATTGTTGACACTCTTGTATGCAACCTGAAGAGTACGGATGTCCTTGAGGTTCTGAACGGCCTGCTCAGAACGGAAGGCTGTCTGCTTGTTGAAGTTGACAGGCTCCATGACACTTCTGACAATTGCAACTACGAGTCCGACTGCAACTACGAAGAGAGCAATCTCGACAAGGATTTTTACTGCTTTGTTCATATTTGTATTAAAGTTTTATTGTTCAAACGATATTCGAAATCACAATAGACAAAGTTATGAATTAATTTAAGAAATACAATATAATTTGTAATTTTGCATATCAAGAAAAACCGCAATGAAGCCAATTGAAACAGAGAAAATTGCACTTTTGGACAGAATGTTCGCCAAAGCCTCGAAGGTGGTCCTGACCGCCCACATGGGGCCTGACGGGGACGCTGTCGGAAGCACCACGGCTCTGGCTGCGTACCTGGAGAAGAAGGGCAAGAAGGTGAAGATCATCCTGCCCGACCCGGTCCCTGATTCGCTTGCATTCATCATCAACGGATTCGAGGACAGAGTCATCATCGGGAAAACCGAACTTGAAACCTGCCGCAAAGCCGTCGGAGAATGTGACCTTCAGATATCTCTCGACTATAACGGTTTCAAGCGCACCGGCATTCTCGAGGATATCCTTTCAGCCAGCAATGCGGAAAAGCTCCTTATCGACCACCACCTCAACCCTGAGACTGAAAGTTTCAGCCTGGTCTTCTCGGAGACCGAGGTTTCATCAGCCTGTGAACTGCTGTTCCACATCCTGATGGCCCTGCCGGACGTAGGCGGAGATTCCCGCAGGCTTCCTGCCAGGACGGCCGACGCCCTTATGACAGGAATGACCACGGACACCAACAATTTTGCAAACTCAGTCTATCCTTCCACCCTTCAGATGGCTTCATCCCTTCTGGCAGCCGGCGTGGACAGGGACGCTATACTTGCAAACCTTTACAACAGATACAGGGAGACAAGGCTCCGTCTTATGGGCATCGCCCTCAAGGACCTCATGAAGATCACCCCTGACGGAGTGGCATATATTGTGCTGCGGAAAGACCTGCTCGAGGAGTACGACGTAAGGGAGGGTGAGACGGAAGGCTTCGTAAACATGCCGCTGGCCCTTGACAAGGTCAGGATGAGCATTCTCCTTAAGGAAGAGGACGACCACTTCCGCGTTTCCATCCGCTCCAAGGAAGGCGTTTCGGCCAACAGGTGCTCAGGACTCTATTTCAACGGAGGAGGACACGAGAGAGCGGCCGGAGGAAGGCTGTACGTTCCAAAGGACATTGCAACCTACGACGAGGCCGAGAGTTATATTGAAAAAGTAACACATAGTTTTTTTGAATAGTATCTTGAACATAATTAAATCAGCGGCCTGCCTGGCCGTAGTCTGCCTTGCCATGGGATGCTCGAAGGAAAACCTGGAAAGCAAATTCGCCAACCAGGAGACTAAGATCGAGACTTTCGTTTCGTCCACGATGTCTTCCAACGCAGACGCGACCGTAGCATATAACGGCGGATCAACCATCCTGACCGTAGTTCACGGGGAGGGGGACGCCCTTGAGAAAAACGGCGTCATCTCCTTCTACTACGCCGGATATATCCTTACCAGTACAACCGTTTCAAGCAGCAACCTCTTCACCACCAACGACGAGGCAACGGCAACGTCCGCAGGCTGGACAACAACAGGCGAAGACCCGTATAAAGTACTGACAGTGAAACTCAACGAGGCCAATTTTGTCAAGGGCCTGAAGAACGGCCTTCCCGGCCTGAAAGCGGGAGACGAGGCATATATCCTGTTTTCAGGAAAATATGGCTTCGGAGATAAGAATCTCGGCACGATTCCTGCAAACTCAGCACTGGTCTACCATGTTTGGGTAGAGAGTATTTCAAACGAATAACGTATATTTGCACATTGATTCAGAAACTCCAGATGAAAAAATCGACAATAACCGCAATTCTCTCAGCCGCAGCAATCGCCCTGATCAGCACCGCCTGCGCAAAAGACGCAGACGAGGTCAAAAACGCCAGTGCGAAAAGATACTTTGACGCCTGGATGAGCGTAAACAACGGCACGTCATTCAACGTCCTGTACAGGACTCAGAGAGGCGCATATATCATTGAAGAAGAGCAGGGTAACGGACAGACACTCAACTACTCCGCAGAAGATACCTGCTATGTGTTCGTGGAATATACGGAATACGACCTCGACGGCAACGTCAAGAACAACAACAGGGAGAGCATCGCCAAACTTAACGGAGACTACAGCGAAAAATCTTTCTACGGCCCTACCGTATGGCTCCGTGGAACGGATTACCTCTATGCCGGAGTTGACGATATCCTGGAAGGGATGAAGGTAGGCGGAAGAAGGAAGGCCATCATTCCTGGCTGGCTTCTCTCATACAAGGATTACGACAATGAGGAGCAGTACATCAAGAACTGCGAGGGCAGCGACAGAATCTACGACATCACCGTTACCGGCACATGCAGCAACATCACCAAATGGGAGATAGACTCATTGGAAAGGTACGTATCCAGGGTTATGCCTGGCGTAGACTCAACAGGATACGGTTTCTATTACAAGACCATAAACGAGCCTACCGACACCAACACCATTTCAACGGACAGCACCGTTTACATCAACTATGTCGGAAAGCTCCTGAACGGCAAGATCTTCGATACAAACATCAAGAAAACAGCCATCGACGCGGGCATCTACTCATCAGGTACAACATACGCCCCGTCAAAAATCACGATGGACGAAACATACACCAGCATCAAGATGGGAGACGACGAGAATTCCATGATTAACGGATTCGCATACGCTATTTCCAAGATGCGGCCGTTTGAGAAAATCGTCTGCGTCTTCTACTCAGGAAGAGGGTATTCCTACAGCGGAAGCGGCAGTACGATACCGGCATACTCCCCTCTGATGTTTGAGATAGAGCTGGTTGACGCTCCGGAGGAATAATATGGCGGAAAACAAAGGAACGGTTCCCGTCGAACTTGGGACAAAGAAAATAAGTTCACTTCTTAAAGAGTACGCAGTCCCGGCAATCATCGCCATGACTGCGTCTTCTTTGTACAATATGGTTGACAGCATTTTCATCGGCCATATACCCGAAGTGGGCTCTCTCGCCATCAGCGGCCTTGCCGTATCCTTCCCTCTGATGAACCTGGCAGTAGCGTTCGGTACGCTCGTAGGCCTTGGATCATCCACCATCGTTTCCGTCTACCTGGGACAGAAAAACTACGAGGCCGCCAACAAGGTTCTCTCCAACAACCTCACCCTGAACCTTATCATCGGCACGCTGTTCTCCATTATCACCCTGACGTTCCTGAATCCTATACTTACGTTCTTCGGAGCCAGCGAGAACACAATCGTCTATGCAAGGGACTATATGACGGTCATCCTCCTGGGCAACGTGTTTACGCA
>CADBMK010000093.1 GCA_902795785.1 uncultured Bacteroidia bacterium
AGTGGCGGTATATGGCATTAGCAACTCCACCACGAACAATGCCTATACCACATACGGCAATAAAGAAGGCGAAGCCCTGAAATCCGATTGGGGCAAAACTATCGGTGACGGTAACACCTGGCGAACCCTTACAGGAGGTGACGAAGGCGAATGGGTCTATCTTTTAACCCAGAGATCATCAGATTATAATTACGCCAAGGGAAAGATACACGGCACAAACGGCCTCATTATCTTCCCTGACAACTACGACCCTGCCACCGATGGTGTAAACATCATTGAAGCAAACTCGGCAACCTCACATTACACCCAGTACTCTGATGAGGACTGGGAAAAGATGGAGACTTCAGGTTGCGTATTCCTGCCGGCAGCAGGATTCCGCATATGGGGAAACACCGTCCGGAATAATAACGTAAACGGGTATTACTGGTCTTCGACATCGACGAGCGTCGCCCATGCCTGGAGCGTCGACTTCATAAACGGCGAACTTGAATTCTCATCCGATATGCTACGAAACATAGGCCGTTCAGTGCGCCTTGTAAGGGATTTATAACGCATACTGATTAAAGGGCGTCAAAGGCAAAGACGTGAGCCTGCTCTGCGCCCCAGGTGGAGTCTATGACAAGTCTCATTGCACTGGCCTTGACAGGAGCGAAAGAAACCTTCCTGAGGCGAAGGATATTCTCAGAGTCTGAGTAGACTGTCTGCCACTTCCCCTTTACCAGGACGTCAATATGGAAGCCGCGTGCCATCACGGATGGCATAGGGACTCTTTCTGTGGTTGCCTCAAGTTTACGCATGCGCTTTGAGCGTACCTTTAACTCAGAATCAAACACAAGTCTGGCTCCACTGAGGGTGACAGGCTTTTTCCAGGTATAAACCACAGAAGTCTCATCGCCCGGATTCATCCAAACGCCATTGTCGCCATCGTCCCTTTTGCGGTCTATGCCATTGAGAAGATTTTCAGGCACGCCGGCGGCCTTGAGAGTAAGGTCAGAAACCTTTCTCCAGCGGTATGGAAGCATACAGTCATCATCTTCAAGCATATCCTGCAGTTCGGCGATATGATTCTTCCTTACGTCCGCAGGCATTTCACCATAGCGCACAGACAGGGCCGCGCCCGTTCCCATTGCCTGTCCCAGAAGGGCGCAGGTTGCCATCACACGCGTTGCGGAGAGGCCCATATGGGTGCAGGAAATATCACGTCCGGCAAACATCAGGTTAGGAACATTGACCGAATAAAGGCAGTCGAAAGGAATGCCGAACACCCTTGGAGTGGTATACTCCACGCTTATGCGTCCCTTCTTATGGAAGGCGTCCGGATCATGGTCGTCCAGGGTCCAGCCGCCGTAGGCCACTACATCCTCGAAATGGCCTCCTGACAGGACATCGTGCTGAGTAAGGATATGCGGGCCAATGAAACGGGTTGACTCCCTCTTACCAGGAAGAGAGCCAATCCAGTCAAGGTCATAATCCTTGCAGCGTCCGTCCGGGTGATTCTTCATATACTCCCATACTCCGTAGGCAATCCTCTTGAGTTCATACTGGATATCCGGAGCATCAAAGACCGTGTCAAGGTTGCCTCCGAATTCGATCCACCAGAAGTTGTTATCCTTAGGATAAAGGCGCTTATAATTGAATTTCACACCTTTGATCGTGCTCTTTGGAGTATCGTAGTCAAAGTCAGCATCTGTAAAATGGTATGCCCATTCAGGAGCGTGGAAAGGATGATTCTCAGTGGTCTTCCTAAGCTGAAGCAAGATGGAATTGCCCATAGTCCTGGCGTCACCGCCCTGCTGGAGCTTATCCTCTCCGAACTCCTCCGGGAACTCACGGCCACGGCGGAACCTGGCCCCGCTAAGACGGAGAATTCCGTCCCCGGTACAGTCCGCAAATATCTTTCCGTTAATGACATAGTGGGTATAGGCATTGATATTCCACGCCTTGACGGCAGCGATGCGGCCATCCGGAGCCATCACAACGTCCTCAACCGATGTGTTCAGAAGAAGTTTGATACGAGGCTCTGAAACCACGGTAGAATAGATAACGTCATCCCAAAGGGTGTATCTCTGTAATGGATTGTAGTAGAAATTCTTAAGTTGGAGTTCCTCCAGAATGCCGGTCTCCACATCCTCGTCATGAAGGACTCCTACTATACCCATACGCATCTCGCTGGAAGCATTTCCGCCCAGCACAGGTCTGTCCTGAACAAGTACGACGTTTGCGCCATGCCTTGCGGCCGATACTGCGGCGCAGACTCCTGCAAGACCTCCTCCACAGACTACAAGGTCTGCATTCAGGGTTACGTTGGTCACAGTCTCGGAGTTCTTTTCAGTCTTCATGCTGCCACTCTGGGCGAGGGCCGTTCCGGATATACCCATCCAGAGAGTCAGGCCGGCTAGAATTATGCGGATAGCTTTCATATTAAAGAATAATG
>CADBMK010000094.1 GCA_902795785.1 uncultured Bacteroidia bacterium
CTGAGCATAGACTTCCTGATAATGATCCTCTCCCCTTTCGTGATCATCATCTTTTCAACCGGAACGGTGGTCTACTCTCACGTCCTTGATCTGATAGTCCCGGACATAGATTTCTCCGAATCCATAAAGAATTTCCTTGGCTGGGTGATTTTCGGAGGCGTGTCAGTTGCAATCATTTCGGCGATGTACAAGTTCATCCCGAACACAAAAGTAAAATATATCAACGCCCTGAAGGCAGCAGCCCTTTCAGGTATTGCTTTTACCATACTGCAGTTCCTCTACCTCGAGACTCAGGTTCTCGTCACAAGGGTGAACGCGGTATATGGAACACTTGCCGCCATTCCTCTCTTCATGCTTTGGATGAGATACGGATGGCTTGTAATTTTCTATGGCGCAAATCTTTCTTATGCTTACCAACATTTCGATGATGAGGAGTATAAGATACAGACAGTTGAAAAGGCATGAGTTACTCGGAATTTACAGAGAAGGATTATGAGATGATCCGCCAGGAATATGCGACCCTCCTGGAATCCGCCAAGAAACGTTGTGCGAATGAGCACGAGGTTGAAATGGTGCAGAAAGCCTTTGAGTTTGCAAATGAAGCTCATAAGAATGTGAGACGCCGTTCAGGCGAGCCTTACATGCTTCATCCTATAGCGGTGGCAAAGATTGTAGTGGACGATATCGGTCTGGGATACAAATCAATTTGCGCCGCGCTTTTGCACGATGTTGTGGGAGACACCGACTATACGGTGGATGACATCCGCAATCTTTTCGGAGACAAGGTGGCCTCACTGGTTGACGGACTGACCACGATCAAGGTGGTGCTGGACAACGAGGACAAGACCAAGAAACGTCATTACACGGCTGAGAGCATGCAGGCGGAGAATTTCAAGAGAATTCTCCTTACCCTGAATGACGATGTCCGCGTGGTGCTCATCAAGCTTGCCGACCGTCTTCACAACTGCAGGACCATCGAGTTCATGCCGGAGTTCAAGAGAGACAAGATTCTCAGCGAGACGATGTTCATCTTCATTCCTCTTGCGCACAGGCTCGGTCTGTATGAGGTCAAGTCTGAGATGGAGAACATCTGGCTGAAATGGAAGGAGCCGGAGGCATACGAGTCCATCGTAAAGAATATCGTAAAGAATACGGAAAGCTGGAACAAGGAATTTGAGGAATTCATCGCTCCTATCAGCGACGGCCTCAAAAACGCCGGCTTCAGTTTTGAGATACTCAACCGCATCAAGTCTCCATACTCCGTATGGCACAAGATGCAGACCAAGAACATTCCGTTTGACCAGGTTTATGACCTGTATGCAGTCAGGGTAATTTTCAATCAGACGGGAAAGAACGAGAGTGAACGTGACCAGTGTTATCACATCTTCTCCATCATAACCGGTCTTTACAGGTACAAGGCAGACAGGGTACGTGACTGGGTCAAGCATCCTAAGAGCAATGGCTATGAGGCCCTTCACTGTACTGTAATGAGCCCTTCAGGTATCTGGATTGAGGTTCAGATCCGTTCTCGAAGAATGGACGATGTGGCCGAGAAGGGTATCGCCGCCCACTGGGCATACAAGAAAGAGGGCTATGTGGCTGAGAACGACAGCGAAATGGACAAGTGGCTTGAAAAAGTCAAGGAAATCCTCGTCAGTCCTGACGTCAACGCCCTGGAACTTCTGGACATTATCCACAAGGATCTTACAACAAGCGACATCATGGTCTTCACGCCTCAGGGAGAGCAGAAGACTGTGGAGAAGGGCTCTTCAGTCCTTGACTTCGCCTATATGATCCATTCCCAGATAGGCTACCATGCCATTGCGGCAAAGGTCAACAAGAAACTGGTTCCGCTTTCATATGTCCTCCGAGGAGGAGACCAGGTGGAGGTAATCACTGCGGAAGAGACCTCACCTAAGCGTGAATGGCTCTCGTTCCTGCATACCCGTCACGCACGCAACCTTGTCATCGACTACTTCCGAACCAACAAGAAGGAGCCGATAGAGATGGGCAGGCATCATCTTGAGCAGAGTCTTGGCAACCTCGGTTACAAACTCACCAACGATGTAATCAGGAAACTTCTGGATGCATATGACGTTGCCGACAAGGGTTCCGACGAGCTCTATTTCAGAATTGGAATGGGAATGATTGACCTGGGCCATCTGCCGGACATCATGGGACGTGCGGAAGAGAAGAAGAGCGGCTGGTCATTTACGTCCTGGTTCAAGAACAAGGTCAGCAGTTCCTCTTCCAAGCATAACGAGGAGGTTGTCATCAGGGATCAGGGAGATTCCGGAAGACGCTTTGTCATTGCCACCTGCTGTCATCCGATCCCGGGTGACCCGGTTATCGGTTTCAAGGCTCCGGATGGCACTGTAACCATCCATAAGAAGAGTTGTAACGTGGCTGAAAGCATCGCCGCCAAGCATGGAGACTGGGTTGTCATCCCTAAGTGGGAAGGCTCGGCAGTTGACATATCGTTCCCTGTAAGAATCACCCTCCGCGGCCTGGACCGCGTTGGACTCGTGAACGAGATTTCCCGTTACATCTCACTTGTGATGGGTATCAACATGAAAAAGAATTACCTCGGTACCGAAGGCTCGATATTTGAGGGCTACATAGAATTGATGGTTCAGGATAAGGACGCGCTTGAGACTATCATGTCAAAACTGGACTCCATTGACGGAATCCAGAGCGTTGTCAGGACCGATTTGTAAAGTATGAATAAGTTTTTGAACAGATTTTTTCCTGTCATTCCTATAGGATTCGTCGTTGCCACCATGGTGTTCTCACACTCATGCGCAAATACGACCCAGGCTCCTTCGGGAGGTGACAAGGATTCCATACCTCCGGTAATCACAAAGATCAATCCGCTTCCGGGCACCGTGAAAGTGCCGGTACACGGTGCCAGAATTGAGTTTACCTTTAACGAGTATTTCACTGTAAAGGAGGCCAAGAACATCTTCCTGTCCCCTCCACAGGAGAAGGCTCCGAAGTACAAGATCCACGGAAAGACCCTTCAGGTTTATTTCGAGCAGGATCTTCTTCCAAATACCACCTACACCCTTGACATCACGGGAGCCATTGCCGACAATAACGAGGGCAATATGTTCCCGGGATACACAATGGTATTCTCCACGGGTGAGAAAATTGACTCGATGATGATAACCGGTGTGGTTCAGGACTGCAACACCCTGAAGCCGAAATCCGGAGCCACCGTGCTTCTCTACAAGGACTTCGCAGATTCCGCCGTCTTCCTTCACCGTCCATATGCTGCCGCAAAGACGGATGACTGGGGCTTCTTCAGCATCAGAAACATCCAGGATACGCTCTACCGTCTCTATGCCATCACCGATGCGGCGTCCAACAATATCTACGACCAG
The DNA here is from genome assembly GCA_902795785.1 of uncultured Bacteroidia bacterium. Classification (GTDB taxonomy): domain Bacteria; phylum Bacteroidota; class Bacteroidia; order Bacteroidales; family UBA932; genus Cryptobacteroides. The sequence continues at coordinate 3,384 of CADBMK010000094.1, forward strand.
GACAACGACCTCATAGCGTTTGTCACCGAAGACGTCAAGCCTACGAAGGTTGTAAGCGATACGGTTTACGAACTGAAGAAGTTCGATATGAAGGACACAGTCAGATGTCTTGCAAGAAATGCCGAGTACGAGTTGAATCTCTTCAAGGGAAAGACATCGCGCCAGATGCTGATGAACAGCGAGAGGACAGATGCTTACCGAAGCCACATAACCTTCCTCGCTTCCAATGCAAAGATTGACTCGCTCTGGATCAAGGGAGTGGCTGCAAACAGGATTATCACTCAGTTCAACAACACCAGGGACAGCCTGGAAATATGGGTAAACCAGAGCCAAAGGCTTCCTGACACGCTGAAAATCAATACAAAATACTATAAGTCCGATTCTACCGGACGATTAAAGCCTACAGTACAGGAAGTCAGACTCGCCAATCCTGACAGAGTGTTCCGCGGCCAGAAGAAGAAGCCAAAGACACATGCGGACAGCGTCTGCACCCTTACGGTCAAAGTGGCTCCGGAAACTGTGGAGAACGAAGGATTCCACCTTGAATTCAAGTATCCTATCGTTTACGAGAGCTTTGATTCCGTCAAACTCATTGCACGCAACCCAAGGATGAAGGAGAGCCTTGCCAAGTTCAAGGTTACCAGGGACTCCCTCAATCTCAGGAAATACACAATTATGCCAAAGGACAAGCTCCTTGAAGGCTGGACCTATGTCCTGAAGATTCCTCATCAGGGCTTCCGTGACATCACCGGATTCCGCAATGACAGCACCGAGGCAAGTGTGTCCCTCCCTTCTGACGAGAAACTCAGCACGCTTACCATGGATATCACAGGCGTAGATTCCCGCTATATCGTGGAACTTCTCAATGAAAAGAGGTCTGATGTGCTTCAGAGATTCATCATCGATGCTGACGGTCCTGTGGCGTTTAAGTATCTCAAGGAGGGTAAGTATTGTGTCAGAATCACCGAAGACAGGAACAGGAACGGCTGGGTAGATGCAGGAGACGTGCTTGAAAAGCGTCAGCCTGAGAAGGTCAAGTTCTTCAAACTGAAGAATTCTTTCGACATTCCGGTGATGGAAAGAATGGAGATTACCCAGAATCTTGACATCCGTACCCTTTTTGAGGATAAAAAAGAGGAGAACTAATGAGAAGAATCCTAATATCGCTTTTGACGCTCACCGTTTTCGGCAGTATGCTCTCCGCCCAGGAGGTTAACGTTGACTCTCTCAAAGCCAATGTTACCCCTGTTTACACTAACGAGTACCTGGATACCGTCCAGATTAGGAGAAAGTTTGTGGTTAACGACTATTCTCTGGTGGGAGTTACTTACGGAGTTGGAATGAACACGATGCAGTTCAATCCTGTACGTGACGTCACCTCGCGTTTCAATCCTGAGTATTTTGGAATTACCTACACCCGTTACGGAAAACTCTTCGGCTATATGCCGTATTTCGGAGTTCAGGCCGGAATATTCTACGGCCACGAGGGCTATAAGTTTAAAGTAAACAAAGAGACAGGCCTGTCATCCACAATAGAGGGTGCCAACGATGTGAATATCAACATTGTCGAAGTGCCTGCCCTTGCTATAATGCATTACGATATCTCCCACTTCAAGGTTATGGGAGGCTTCGGCCTTTACGGAGCCTACAGGATGTCCATCGAAAGGAAGGGCCCGTCAGTGACGGAAGGCCTTGAGAATGCGTTTGCTGATTACGATTACCGTCTTTCATACGGTCTTAAGGGCAGCCTGGGATTCGGACTCGTGTTTGATCCCGTGGAGTTTCATTTCAACGCGATGCTGCGTTATGGATGGGGCTCCCTGTATCAGCCTGACCACGATCCAGAGTACGGCAACTATTACTATCGCTTTGCCTATCCGTTCGATATCATGCTGACGGCGGGCGTACATTTCCAGCTGACAAAGAGAGTCGGTAAAACAAAGAAAGAGCTAAAAAGAGAAGCATACGAAAGTGTGTTTGGAACTGTAAAGAAATAAAGAATGAAGACACTTACGGTAAAGGTCGGAAACGTCCTTATAGGAAGCGGGAATAGAATTGTTCCCCAGACCATGTGCAATACACATACTTACGATATTGAAGAGACGGTCCAGCAGTGCCGCAGAATGAAAGAAGCCGGTGCTCAAATCATTAGGATAACAGTTCCTGGAATGAAAGAGGTGGAGGATATCAGGGAGATTCACAGGAAGCTCCGTGAAAACGGCATTGACACACCTCTTGTCGCCGATATCCACTTCTCTTCCGAGACAGCAATAGCGGTTGCATCCGTAGTTGAGAAAGTCAGGATCAATCCAGGCAACTTCCACCGTGACCACGAGATTGCAAAGCAGCAGTTCGCAAAATTCATAGAGGTCTGCAAGGCCAACAATACTGCGGTCCGTGTAGGACTCAACCATGGTTCCCTTGGCGATTATATCACCAATCTTTACGGTAACACTCCCCTTGCAATGGCCAAGGCCGCAATGGAGTGGATTGATATGTGCGTGGAGAACGATTTCTACAATGTCGTAGTGTCCCTCAAGTCCAGCAACACGATTGTAATGGTAGAAGCATATCGCCTCCTTGCAAAGGAAATGCAGGCCAAGGGCGTTGTATTCCCTCTCCACGTAGGCGTGACTGAGGCAGGAAACGGCGATTCAGGACGTATCAAGTCCTGCGTGGGCATCTCTACCCTGCTTTCCGAGGGCATCGGAAATACGGTCAGGGTTTCACTTACCGAGGACCCTGTGAATGAAATCCCTGTTGCCCGCTATCTCTGCGACAGATACGACGGACTGATAAAGTCATCGCTCAAGGAGGAAAAGGCCGAAGGAAAGAAGATTACGGCCGTTTATGAGGCGCCTTCAAGGGAAAGGCTCATTGAGGATTTTGCCTGCGATTTCGGAAAGCGTCTTCTTGACAGGGAAATTGACGATGTTGTCCTTAAGGGTACCTATGTTTCAGATAATGGTGAGATAGTTGTCCTCGACGGCTCCAAGGAGGCGGATTACCTTGCCGACGAGCTTCAGCAGGCTTCCAGACGCCGTTTCTACAAGCCGGAGTATATTGCATGCCCTGGCTGCGGAAGAACGATGTACAACCTCCAGGAAACCTTCGAACAGGTGAAGAGCCGTACCGCGCATCTCAAGGATGTGGTCATCGCCGTGATGGGCTGTATCGTCAACGGACCCGGCGAAATGGCCGACGCTGACTGGGGGTATGTCGGAGAAGGAAACCACAAGGTCAGCATATATAAAGGAAAGAATCCGATACTTAAACATGTACCGGATTCTGAAGCTGTCGATAAACTTGTTGAACTGATTGAGGCGGACAGAAAGCAGGGTTAAAGCTCTGCTATCACCGTCTCACAGGCTGTTGTCAAATCTCCTACCTTAACTTTGATATCTGCGTCAAGCGGGAGGAAGAAATCAATTCGTGAACCGAATTTGATGATTCCGCACTGCTTGCCTTTCTCTATATGCTCACCTTCCTTGGCGTAGCATACGATTCGGCGTGCGAATGTGCCTGCTATCTGTCTGAAAAGGATTTCTCCGAACTCGCCTCGAACTCCCACAGAAGAGTGTTCGTTCTTCTCCGATGCCTTAGGATAGAAAGCCATCAAATGCTTTCCCGGATGATACTTGTAATAGGAAATCTCACCTGACATCGGCCAGAAATTGGCGTGTACGTTGAAGAAATTCATATATACGGATACCTGAATACATTCTTTCTTCAGGTACTCTTTTTCATAGACCTTCTCTACGATGACAACTCTTCCATCTGCTACTGAGAGGACGGAACGCTCGTCACCGAGTGCTTCTCTGTGAGGCACCCTGTGAAACCAGGTTACGAAACAGGAGAATACTAATACAATAACAATGAGCGGTACGGATACGTATCTTGTTGTAATGTAGTGGTTTATGAATCCGATTGCCGCCAGCCCCAATATCCAGGCTAAGGCTATTGTGCCGAGGCAGTCTTTGTCTAAATGCATGGTTTTAATTTTTTGCGCTATTACAAATATATGTAATTTTTACAGCAGGTCAAACAGTGACAGATAAAGCGCACCTGCAGGAAGTGCAAAAAGTGAACTGTCGAATCTGTCGAGGAGTCCACCGTGACCCGGAATCAGGTTGCCGGAATCCTTGACGTCATAATGGCGTTTCCACTGTGATTCGAACA
>CADBMK010000095.1 GCA_902795785.1 uncultured Bacteroidia bacterium
CACGTTGACGAGGAAAACGACGTCAGCTTCCAGGAGTCCACTGAAGCCGTCCGCCTGGGAGCAACCGCCTTCTTCCAGAATCTTCTGGGAACCGCTTCGGGAACGGCGGCCATTGGGCGCCAGCACAGCTACGGAAACAAAGACTACAGAGCCATAGGCAACATTTCCTTCACCTGGCGCGGATGGTATCCTGTCCTTACGGCAACCCTTACATTCAACGAAGAGGATGCCATTGGCTACACCAGATACCGCATCTCCTCGGAAGGCATGACAATGAATTACGTGAGCGCAAAGGCGCAGGACAAGACCTCATTTGACGCCTGCCTCAAGGCATACGTGCCCCTTAACCTCTCTTCCGGCGGCTGGAGCAGGGGCGTCGTTCCCCAGGTGGTGGCCCGCTTCACCAACAGCACCTTTGACAAATCCCTGTACTACACAAACATGACAGACCAAGTTTTACCTGGTACCACATACAGGGTGGACAAAGGGGAGAGCGCCAACGTCTGTCTGGTAACCTCATCCGTCAGGGCCTACGTCAAGAGACCGGTTCCAAACTCCGCCATCTATCCGCGCTGGGGTCTGGGAGCCGAGGTCGGATACCGGTTCAGGCCAGCCCTTGACGATATCTTCTCTCCGGGTCTCTACGCCTATGCCTACGGCTATGTTCCCGGCCTAGTGAGCACGCACGGCGTCAAACTCTCCGCAATATGGCAGCGCCTTGACGCCGGAATGATGCGGGAGAACACCGTAACCACACGTCCAAGGGGATTTGCGGACACAGGCATAAACTCGTACCTCGCCCTTAACCAGCAGAACCAGTTCAAGGCCACCATAGACTACGCCCTTCCGCTTCTTTCGGTTGACTGGGGAGGAATAAGCCCTTTTGCCTACGTGCGCAACTTCGAACTGATTCCGCACTATGACCTGGCCCTTATCTCAAAGGGAAGCCTCACCACGGCAGGCATTGACATCATGGCACGCCTCGAAAACATCCTATGGATACCTTACACCACCAAGTTAGGTATCAGTATCAACTACAACGGCGGTTCGGCATACGACAAAATAAAAGATGACGCAGGCCTTAAAAAGACCTACGTCAAAGCGATATTCTCAGTAGACCTCTAGTCTACCTGATTATAGTATTTACCCAGGCTCTGTCAACGGTTGCAAATCCTGTAACCTCTGTCAGAGCCTTGTTTCTTTGTATGATTCCGCGGCAGTCCTCATAGACGTTGAACCCGATGTTAACTCCCTGCATCTGTCCCCCGGAAGGGTAGGTGAGGGTGATTTCATTGTCCGCTCCGTCCATTTTGAAGAATTTGAACGGGGCGTCAAGAATCTCGGAAGACTTGTCGGGAGCCTTTCCTGCAAGTTCCATTGCGGTCACATACTTTGCCATCTCCACAATCCTGTCGTCCAGGTCCGCATCGAAGATGGATATCTTCTCTATCAGGGATCCCACGTCCGCCACACGGCGGAAAGTATAGCCCTCAAGGGCGTCAAGCTGGGCCGAAACCGCCTTGATCTGGGCATCGCTCACCGAGCCTGCCGGCAGGAGCCATATCATCAGCTTCCTGTCAGGGTCATGGTATAGGAAAGGATACAGGGCAAGGTTAGGACGTCCGCAGTGGGGACATTCCCAAAGGAAAAGGGCGCCGCTGCGAACCTTTTCCTTCATATCAGGATCCTGGCCCACATTGACGCTGTTATAAACTTCTATGCCATGAGGTTCATGGCAGGAAGAGCATTTAATTGTAATCTTTGACATTAGAGTTTTCTTGCGCCGTCACTGATCACCACATTGTAAACCTTAGGCGCGTGTCCGAATTTTTCTGTAAACTGCTCAGTTGCGGCGGCGATGAATTCCTCCGCAAGTTCATCCTTGACAAGGTTGATGGTACAGCCACCGAAGCCACCTCCCATAACGCGGGAACCGGTAACCTCGCATTTGCGAGCCAGTTTGTTGAGGAAATCGAGTTCCTCGCAGCTGACCTCATAGAGTTTGCTGAGGCCGAAATGAGTCTGGTACATCATCTCGCCCACCGTCTCGTAATCACCTCTTTCGAGGGCGTCGCAGACGTCAAGCACCCTCTGTACCTCTCCAATCACATACTCAGCGCGGATGAAGTCCTCCTCGGAAATCCTGTCCCTCACCTCGTCCAGCCAAACCCTCTTGGCATCGCTGAGGAATTCAACCTCCGGATGGTTGGCGCGGATTGCGGCCGCAGCCCTTTCGCAGCTCTCGCGGCGCTTGTTATATGCACTGGAAGCAAGCTCATGCTTTACGCAGGAATCTATCAGGACAAGCCTGTATCCCTTTGGCTCGAATGGGAAATACTTATACTCCATCGTCTTGCAGTTGAGCCTGATAAGACTTCCGGCCTTGCCGAAGCAAGATGCAAACTGGTCCATGATACCACACTTCACTCCGCAATAATTGTGCTCCGTGCTCTGTCCGATGCGGGCCAGTTCAAAACGGTCGAATCCGTTTCCGTTTATATCTTCGATTGCAAAGGCAAACGTGCTTTCAAGTGCGGCTGAAGAAGACAGCCCGGCACCGAGAGGAACGTCACCGGCAAAGACAGAATCGAAACACTTTACCTTTCCACCTCTCTTGATGGTCTCACGGCATACTCCGAAAATGTAGCATGCCCAGCTTTGCTCTGGCTTATCCTCCTCTTCAAGGCCGAATTCGCAGTACTCATCGCAGTCAATCGAGTACACCCTGACCTTATTCAGGCCGTTTTCCTTGATTTCCGCAACAATACCCTTGTCGATGGCTCCTGGGAAAACATATCCTCCGTTATAATCAGTATGCTCTCCGATAAGGTTCACTCTACCGGCAGAAGCATATAAATCTCCGTCATTCTGAAATAGCTGTTTAAACTTAGTTTTAATACTGTCAATCATATCTTAAAATAGGGTTATTAGTGTATTAGTAACAAAATTAAACAAACTTGTCGGTTAATCAAAAACGACTTATGGAAAATAAAACCGGCCTGTGGTCACTCACTCCGCCCCTGTATCCAGGGCCGGTATAAGTCCTGAGTGGACGGTCTCCTACGTGGGCATTGTCCCTCTCCGTAAGAAACGGCGGATTCAGCACCCGGACCTCGCCCTCCACGCCGCAGGCATAAAACAGGTCTATCAACTCCCACTTCCCGCCAAAGCGGATGCTTCCCTCACCGTGACGGTTAAAGTCCTTCAGGCGGCCTTCAAGAAGGCGGAAGGGCTCCGCATCGGGAGTATCGTTAAAATCTCCCATGGCAACGATTCTGTCCACACCCGCCGCCTTCAGGGAATCCACTACGGAGCACAGCGTGCGCATTGCGGCAAGACGCCTGGGCGCGGACGCCCTTCCCCCGTATTTTGAAGGGTGATGGTTGACAAGTACGGCCGTCCTGGGAATGTCTCCCTCAAGTTCCACCACAAGAATGTCCCTGGTGGGGATAACGGCCCCGCAGGAATCCCTGACATGCACGCTGCGTGCAGACACCGGGTGCAACCTGTCCTTACGGTACAGCAACGCCACATCGATCCCCCTTGGGTCAGGGGAATCGAAGTGGACTATGCCGTAATCGAATTTACGAAGTATTGTAGAGCCAAGCATTCGCGAAAGAACTTCGCGGCTGTCCACCTCGGCTACCCCGATGACGGCGGGAGGTTCCCCGTTCTCATCGGCGGACCAGAGAATTGTCTTGGCGACAGCGTTGGCTTTTGTATAAAAGCGAGACCTTGTCCAGGATCGTGACGCATCCGGTTCTGCGAAAAAGTTCTCGAGGTTCCAGAAAAGGAAACCTACAAGAATCGCAAGAACCCGCATTTATACATTGAAGAGGAAGTGCATTATGTCGCCGTCCTGGACGACATACTCCTTACCCTCCGTTCCAAGCTTTCCTGCGGCCCTTACAGCCGCTTCTGATTTATAATTGACGAAATCCTCATACTTGATGACTTCCGCGCGGATAAAGCCCTTTTCGAAGTCAGTATGGATGACTCCCGCAGCACGCGGAGCCTTGTCGCCCTTATTGATGGTCCAGGCACGGCACTCGTCAGCTCCGGCAGTAAAGAAAGTCTGGAGGTTCAGAAGGTGATATGCGCTCTGGATAAGGCGCACCACTCCCGACTCCTCAAGTCCCATCTCTTCAAGGAACATCTGACGGTCCTCGTAGCTTTCCATCTCGGCAATCTCGGACTCGGTCCTGGCAGAGATGATAAGTATTTCGGCATTTTCGTCCTTAACGGCCTCCCTTACAGCCTCAACATAGGCGTTGCCTGTAGCGGCAGAGGCGTCGTCAACATTGCAGACATACATCACAGGCTTGTTGGTGAGAAGGAAAAGATCCTTTGCAAGTTTCTCTTCCTCCGCATCCTTAGGCACTACGGTACGGCAGGACTTGCCCTGAAGGAGGGCTTCCCTGTATCTGAGAAGGAGGTCCATAAGCTTCTTCGCCTCCTTGTCGCCGCCTGTCTTGGCCTGCTTTTCAGTCTTGCTCAGACGGGCCTCAACGGTTTCGAGGTCCTTGATCTGAAGCTCAGTATCCACTACTTCCTTGTCCCTTACAGGATCGACAGAACCGTCAACGTGAACGATATTGCCGTCGTCGAAACAGCGGAGGACATGGAGAATCGCATCTGTCTCACGGATATTGGCCAGGAACTGGTTGCCCAGGCCCTCTCCCTTGCTGGCTCCTTTCACAAGGCCGGCGATATCGACGATATCAACCGTGGCAGGGATGACCCTCTTAGGTTTGCAGATATCCGCAAGCACTTCGAGCCTCTTGTCCGGCACGTTAGTACTGCCGATATTAGGCTCGATCGTACAGAACGGGAAATTGGCGCTCTGCGCCTTTCCCGAGCTTACGCAGTTAAACAAAGTGGACTTCCCGACATTAGGAAGTCCAACTATTCCACATTTTAAAGACATTTTTCTACTAGAAGAATCTTGCTCTGTTATCCTTTACATCAGCATCATCCATCATTACAGGGATGATAGTCTGGTTGTAATAAGCGGCAGCGTTTGCAGCAGCGTTCTTGGCATCAGCTTCTGTATAGAAAGCGCCTGTATCGCGGTTGGTAACCTTGAATACATAGACTGCGATGTTGCCTGCAACAGGCTCGCTGATCTTTCCTACAGGAGCGGCGGCCACTGCGCCGATGAACTTAGGATCGAGGCTGCGCGCAGAGGTTGCGTTTGCAAATGTAACGTCCTCCTGAGTGCTTACAGTGGTTCCGAGCTTCTCGGCGATAGCCTGAAGGTCGTTAAGACCTGCAATCTTCTCCTTAACTTCGGCAGCCTTCTTTGCAGAAAGCTTCTCGGCATAGAGAACAGGACGGATCTGCTCCTTGACCTCGTCAAGTGTAGCATAACCTTCCTTGTGCTCATCCTTGATGGTGGCCACGAAGAAGTACTGGTTGTTGATCTCTATCACGCCGGAAACCTTGTTCTTCTTGTTGCTGAAGATCCAGCGGGTAACTTCCTTGGCGTTGCTGACTGAACCGTATGAAGACGTGCTCTCCAATACGTTATTCATAATGTGCGAGTAAACGCCCTGAGTGTCTGCCGCTGCCTTGTAAGCATCGTATCCGCGTGCTGCAGCAACTGCAAACTCGTTAGCCTTTGCATACACGGCCGTTGTTGTACCGTTGCTTGCGAGGGCCTCCTTCTGGAACACTGCAACCTGCTTCTTTGCAACAGGAGCGGTCTTCTTTGAAACGAGGACTATGTGGGTGCCATACTGAGTCTTCACTACGTATGGCTTGCCGACTGTAGCGGTGAATACTGACTCGAAACCAGGGATGATATAGCTCTGGGTCATCCAGCCGATTGAACCGAGCTGTCCGTCCTCAGCTGACCTCTGGTCCGCTGAATACTGGGCTGCAACATTTGAGAAGCTGTCGGATGAGAGGGCGTTGAGAACTGAATCAACCTTTGAGTCGCTTGCACCCTGGAGAAGGATGTGCTTAACATAGGCTGAATCCGGAACCTGTGCGGTTGCCATCACGCGGGCAGCGTAGAAGGTGTTACCCTTGCTGTAAACAGGAGATGTTCCGGTTGTGTTCTCAGAGACGAACTTCTCAACGTCAGAGTTTACTGAGTTGAGCTCGCCGGCCTTGTACCAGTACTCGCTGTACTGCCTGTCTGAATTCTTGAGAAGGAAGGCCTTCATGTTGGCAGTAGTTGCAAACTCCTCCATTGCGTCGGAGAACTCCTCTGCAGTGGCATTGATGTCAGACTCTGAAGGCTTTACTTCGAACACTACATACTCGATATCCTTTGAAGCCTTCTGCTTGAAGAACTTCTTGTGAGCGTTGTAATACTCCTTGAGCTCGCTGTTGGAAACCTTGACCGTAGAATCAGTCTGGTAAAGATTGAGAGGAACGGTCACGAATTCCACGTCAGCGGTGGTATTGTTGTTCTCAATGGCGTTCTTGAGTGAAAGAGCGTTTACGAGGTTGCTGGCGTTGAAAAGGGTAGCATACTTGGAGAAGAGCTGCTGTGAATATACGGCGTTCTGTACATAGTCCCAGTAAAGCTTGATGTTGCCGCTGTTGTCGGCACCCATATTCTGAACCAGCGCTACGAGCCTCTCCTTTGAGAAGACGCCGTTCTCGTCAGCGAAAACAGGATCCTGTGAGATAAGCGGAGAGATCATGTCGCCTGTTGTGAGGGCGAGCATCTCTTCCTTGCCCACGGTAATACCGGCTGCCTTTGCCTTCTTGAAGAAAAGGTACCTGTAAATGTTCTCCTGCCAGGCTGCGTTTCTGATCTGCGCGCTCTGCTCCTCAGAGGTAGATGAAGAACCTGTGATAATTTCATTGATTTTTGTCATGCGCTCCACGTCAGCGGAGAAATCTACGTATGAAACAGACTTTCCGTTGATCTCGCCTACGTCATTTTTTGACGACATTGCGTTGAGTGCAGAATCCAGCGTGTTGAAGTCGATAATGAACGACAGAAGGGCCAGAGCAATGATAATAGAGATTGCAAGGCCGAATTTTACGCGAATTTGTTGAAGAACCGCCATTGTAGTATAATTAATTTTAGATTATCTGTAGGTTGTTGTAAGTGTGCGAAGATAGCAAATTTATTTGAGAATCGGACCTATAATGTTGACCGTATCAATCTCGACCAGCGTGGTGTCTTTCACCACCACTCCGTAGCTGTTGAAAGGCCTCATAATATCCGCATTCCTCACGTGCTCATCAGACCGCATTCCGTAGCCCTGCATGAAGCCGCTTGGGGAATACATCCTGATGTAACTGTCCGTATAGATTTCGTGCAGGCTCTGGTCCCAGTACAGGGTGTCTGTTTCCATCGTTTCCTGCTTGATGATGTTCTTGATCACCACGTGGCCGTGGGCAAGCCAGTATTCGTCCTTTTTTCCCTTAAGGTGCTTTGCACCCTCGGACTGTATGATGCTCTCCAGTTCTCCGTTCTCGGCGTAACCGTACACGTTCAGTCCCTCGGGGAAGAGCTCGTAAGAACAGGTATCGTTCTGATACCTTTCCATGACCTTTGCCTCAAGCCTCATCTGAAGCTTGCCATTGTCGCTCTGGACGAAGAACATATCGTTCACCGTCTGAAGCGGAACAGTCGATAAATCAAGGAGTTCCGGTTTCTCTTTCCCTTTGCAGGAAAAAACGACGAAAGCAACCGCCAATGCGGTTGCAATCATCGATAATCTATTTGGGATTTGTTTCAAATCTATTTCTGTGTCCTTACAGTTGTTGTAGCCCTCATGCCGCCGCAAGAGACTGTGTATGACTGACCGTTCTGAACGTCATACATGAATGCCTCTGCTGCCAATGGGTAATATGCGGCATATGAAGAAATGAGCTTGTTTGCTTCTTCGGTAAGAGACTCGTCCGCAGCCTTTGCCTTCTGGAGATAGTCAACAGCCACCCAGTATGGAGCACGGCGCTCGATTTCGTTTCCACCGCAAACGGTAGAACCCCAAATCTGTCCCATAAGCAGATAAGCCTTACCCTTGACTGCAGGACTGAGGCTTGCAGCCTTCTCCGCAGCGGCGTAAGCCTTGGCGTTCTTACCGCTCTTGAATGAGTAAACGGCAAGTTCGAAGTTGTAATCACCGTCCTGAACTGCATCTGTCTCGTCAGATGCGATTGCCTCCTCAAGGTACTTGACAGCCTCGTCATAGTTGCCTCTTACAGAGTTGAGCTTATAAAGACCGTATGCAGACTTGTATGATGGGCTGATCTTGTGCATTGAAGTAACGGCATTGAGGTAAAGGTCGTTGTTGGCGCAGCCGTCAGCCGTATTCATCATCCTTACGATGTTGCTTACAAGCTCGTAGTCGTCAGGATTAGCCTCGTAACGCGGAGTAAAGAGCGCGATGAGGTTGTCGCAGCTTGCAACCTTGCTTGAGATGAAAAGGCTCTCGATGGCGTCCTTTTCAGGAGCACCCTCGGCAAGAAGCGCAATGTTTCTCTCATAAGTGTTGATAACCTTCTCTGCATCAAGTTTCTCTGCCTTATAAAGCTCAACGGCTGCGTTGAGGTTGTTTACAAGAACGTTTGCAGAAGTCTCCTTCTGGTTACCCTCAACTACCTCTTCTGTCAGCTTGTACACCTCATCGAAGTTCTTACGGTTGTAGAAGATGAAATCCGCTGCCATAGAGTTACGTGCACTTACGACATTCTTCGGGAAGTTCTCGATTCTGATCTTGTAAACGTTCATCAATGTATCGATAAGGGCCTTCTTGTGAGCCTGGTCCTTCTCGGCACTGATGGCTGCCTTGAGAATTCTTGCACCGTTGATATAAAGGTTCTGGCTTGCCGTTGCAGGACAGGTTGAATACGCCTTCCTCCAAGCAGGAAGAGCAGCAAGGAACTGCTTCTGCTTTACATAATCATTATAGAATGAAAGGTTGTTTTTACAAACCGTACTGTCGGCAGTCGTTCCGTATTTGAACTGTTTTGACTGCGCTGAAACTTCGAGACTTGCCATCATCGCAATGGCAGTCATTGCCAGAAAGATCTTTTTCATTTTCCCTGTATTAGATTAGTTATTATTATTCATACCTTGGTTTCTGGAACCAGATGTCGAAGATATTGAAGCTTACGCAAAAGTTCACATATCTTTCCCTTACCATATAGTCGGTAAGTTTTCCCCTCTGTCCCATATCTACGGAGAATGTCACTCCGTTATACCATCTGTTGACCGGGATGGTTGCACCAAAGGTAAGTCCCATTGATGTCACCGGGTGGTTATTCAACAGATAATAGCTCTTATCATAATAGGCACCGGCCCTGTACGTAATTCTCTTGTAGAAATAACGGATGTCATTTCTGTTAGGTGTAATCTCGAAACCGCCGCGTACAGACTGTGAACACGTTGACGAGAATACCGCCTTCTCTGAAGAGTTGGCAAAACCGGCAGTGGTTGCAAAGTTGGACTTGCTCCAGTCAGACCTTGTATAGTCTATTTCCGCAACCCATCTGTCCCTGAATTTGAGGGAAACTCCAACGCCTATCTCGCTTGCGAGCCTTACTCTTTGCGAAGCGTGGCGGAGAGTATCGGAATTGTACCTCAGAGTATCAGTAACCGATGAGGATGCTTTGTATTTATAGTCAGTGACATAACCTCCGAGGTTGGCGCCGAGCTTGTATGTGGCTCCTACTCCCAGGGTATAGTTCTCTCCGACAGGAGTTTCATACTGAAGGCCGAACTTTGCGGTACCTGCGCGGAGCGTCATGTCATAACCGCTGGATATGCCGGCGTATGAGGTGTTGGAAAAAGTGACTGCAGAAGTCTTGTGAAGGGTTCCGAAATAATAAATACCCTCCACGCCCACTGAGAACTTCTTCCAGAATGTGGCGCCTCCGCCGAGGAACACCTGATAAATGCTGCCTTCTCCAGAGGAGGTGTATGTTATGTTTCCTGTCCTTCCGATAATGGCCTGGTCTGTCTCAGGAGCACTGAAACTGTATCCTACATTGCTGTAAGGAGAGATTCCCACATACATGGCCGAAGACTTGTAAACCGGGAATGAAATTGCCAGGTTGCTGATGTTGAAAAGGTTGTTTGCGGAAGAAACGCCATCTGACTTGAAGAGCTGGGTATTGGCCATGACTCCGAAATCAGCCATGAACGACAAAGAATCCCTTGCAGTCACCGCTGCCGGGTTCATGAGGTTCATAAAACGATTGTTTCTGGAGGCAATGCCCACTCCACCCATACTTTTGTTATATGCGGACCCTGGGGTTTGAAGGTCTCCCACTCCGTACATTGAATATGGTGTAAAACCATTGTAGGCTCCGTTCTGAGCATGCAGAACGTTACCTGAAACAACCATTAATGACGCTACTAAAAACTTACCTAGTGTTTTTCTTAACATAATCACCAGCAATTGTTGCCAGCCCTATAAGGACAAGATTACAGACTACAAAGATGGAGTTTTTCATTCGTTTTGCAAAATAAATCGCGTCGCCGCCCGTAAAGACGGCAAGTGCATCTTTATTTATCTCCATCCACCCTTTAATTTCAAACATTATGCCCGAAATTACTCCAGCTTCAATAGATGTCCTTATATCGGTTCCGGGGGAAACCTCTCCGGAAGGAATGTTTACCAGCGGGAGAGTCCTGGAATATCTGTTAAGAGACTTGAATCGTGTTCTGAGACCAAGGGATACCGCGCCGCCCAAATAACTGCCGTCTTCCGATATCATGTCAATGGTAAACGTGGTTCCAAAATCGAAGACGGTGCAGCTTTTCCCCTTGAATAGATATCTGCAGGCAAGGAACGAGGCAGCCCTGTCATATGGAAGGGTGTCTGGAACTCCATATTCCGAAAGTGCACCGTGAGCAGTAGGATCCAGCACAACCACTCTGCCATAGGTTTCCTCCAGCTTTTCCCTTTCATATGAAGACACCTCTGTGACAGATGAGATTACGGCAACCTCCGGGGATTCCTTTCCCGCAAGTGAGAGAATAAAATCCAGACGCTTTTCACCCTGGTATCGGAATGTCTTTCCAAGAGTCATTCCGTCCGCCCAGCAGGCCATGACCGAAGTGTTTCCTATTTCAACAAGTAACGACGCCACTTTATAATTTTAACTAAACCAAATTTAGTAAATTATCCCAACTTCTTCAATACCGTATAGGCTTTACTTATGCTGTCAATGTTGTAAGCCACGATTTTCAGTTTGGTATCGGTCTGCTTGAGCTTGAAAAGAGCGTCGTTGTTGCCGGCCTTGAGAAGGACACTTTCAAACGTATTTGACTTATAGTAAGGCGATAGCGGGTTCGA
>CADBMK010000096.1 GCA_902795785.1 uncultured Bacteroidia bacterium
AACATGACGCTCCTGAATTAGTCCTCGATGATTCCGAGTTCCTTCCATTTGTCAAGGAGAACGTTAATGTCCCTGAGAGCCGTCTCCCTGTCCACTTCGTATTTCTCAAGCATGGCGTCCGCAAGGGATTCTGCCGTGAAGTCTCCTTTTACGGCCGTTTCCCAGAGGAAGGCTGCCGTGTTGTTGAGGCTGATGAGTTTGCTGAAATTAATCTGGTCCAGACCTTCGGCAACTATCACGTTTTCCTTGCATATGGTCTTGAGGACGAATCCTTTTTTAGTTTTCATATAATCCAATCAGTGATTTTAGTTTACGTGGTATTCTAACCATTATGAGCAGCAGCAGGGGCCTTACAGGGGAGAGCCGCTGCCAGAGGTGAACTTTCCGGAGCATCTTTTCCGAGCGCGGGTCCACTTCCCTGGTTCCATTTTTCATTATCCTGGTAACTTTGGCGAGGATTTTTCCCGGAGGACAGATCTCAGTGCCGCCGCAGACTCCGTCGCCCTGGATGATGGTCTTGCCGTCCTGCTTGGCGATGCATCTGTGAAGGATGTATTTGTCATGATACTTGAACAGGACGATGTCGTCCACTTCCGCTTCTTCTGTCTTCTCAAGTTCTACGTTGTCCCTGCCGCCATGCAGGAACGGCCTCATGCTGTAGCCTTTTGTCGGGATTATGACCTTGCTGCCACCGTCGAGCATTGCGGTCACCCTTTCAAAAAGGATATCATTTGGTATTACCAGCTTTTTCATACATCTGTTCGTAATACTTCTGGTAATCTCCGCTTGTTACGTTATCCAGCCATTCTTCGTTTTCAAGATACCATTTCACGGTCTTCTCGATGCCTTCCTCAAACTGGAGGGATGGCTCCCAGCCAAGTTCCCTCTGAAGTTTTGATGAATCGATTGCGTAGCGCAGGTCGTGTCCGGCACGGTCGGTGACGTAGGTGATAAGATTCATGTCCTCGCCCTCGGCCCTTCCAAGAAGCCTGTCCACGGTGTTGATCAGGACCTTGATGATATCGATGTTCTTCCATTCGTTGAAGCCGCCGATATTGTACGTCTGGGCAATCTCTCCCTTGTGGAAGATAAGGTCGATTGCCCTTGCGTGGTCAACCACGTACAGCCAGTCACGCACGTTCTCTCCCTTGCCATAGACAGGAAGCGGCTTGCGGTGACGGATGTTGTTGATGAAAAGCGGAATGAGCTTTTCAGGGAACTGGTACGGTCCATAGTTGTTGGAACAGTTGGTGACTATGGTCGGCAGTCCGTATGTGTCATGAAATGCGCGGACGAAGTGGTCGCTTCCGGCCTTCGATGCGCTGTATGGTGAATGAGGCTGATACTTCAGGTCCTCTGTGAAGAATTTCTCGCCGTATGCCAGATGATGCTTGCCGCTGGACGCCTTTGTGGTGTACGGCGGCTTGATTCCCTCCGGATGAGTCATCTCAAGGGCACCGTAAACCTCGTCGGTTGAAATGTGATAGAATCTTTTGCCCTCGAATTTCTCAGGAAGGCTTTCCCAGTAGAGCTTTGCGGCTTGAAGGAGGGAAAGGGTTCCCATAACGTTCGTCCTTGCAAATGTGAACGGGTCCTTGATAGAACGGTCAACGTGTGATTCCGCGGCAAGGTGGATGATTCCGTCAACCTTCTCTTCCTGCATCAGGGCGTAGAAGGCCTCGAAGTCACAGATGTCCATCTTGACGAACCTGTAGTTGGGTTTGTCCTCTATATCCTTGAGGTTGGCGAGGTTACCGGCGTAGGTGAGTTTGTCAAGATTGATAATCCTGTACTCGGGGTATTTGTTTACGAAAAGCCTCACTACGTGGCTTCCGATGAAACCGGCCCCGCCCGTGATGACTATGGTTCTCTTGTAATTCATTAGATTTCGGCGTTTTGACAGTCGTAATCCTTCATCTCGTCTATGACTTTGAGAAGGTATTGACCGTATTGGTTCTTAATCATAGGCTGGGCGAGTTCCCTCATCCTTTCTTCGGTTATCCAGCCTTTTCTGTATGCTATGCCTTCAAGGCAGGCAATTTTCAGACCCTGACGCTTTTCGATGACTTCGACAAATGTTGAAGCCTCTGAAAGCGAGTCGTGGGTGCCGGTGTCGAGCCAGGCGAATCCGCGGCCGAGCGTCTCGACCTTGAGTTCCCTGTCCTCCAGGAAACGCTGGTTCACCGTGGTGATCTCAAGTTCTCCGCGTGCGGACGGCTTGATTGTCTTGGCCACTTCCACCACCTTGTTAGGGTAGAAGTAGAGGCCGACCACCGCGTAGTTGCTCTTCGGCTTAGCCGGTTTCTCTTCTATGGAGAGGCAGTTGCCCTGCCTGTCGAACTCAGCCACTCCGTACCGCTCCGGGTCACTGACCCAATAACCGAATACGGTGGCTTTTCCGTCCTGCTCCGCCGTCCTCCTGGCTTCCTTGAGAAGGCCCGTGAGTCCGGCGCCGTGGAAGATATTGTCTCCGAGCACGAGGCAGACGCTGTCGTCGCCGATGAATTTTTCTCCGATAATGAATGCCTGGGCCAGTCCGTCAGGCGATGGCTGCTCGGCGTATTCGAACTTTACTCCGTAGTCGGAGCCGTCTCCGAGGAGTCTTTTGAATCCCGGCAGGTCTGCCGGCGTGGATATGATTAGAATCTCCCTTATTCCCGCGAGCATAAGCACGGAGATAGGGTAGTAAACCATCGGTTTGTCGAATATTGGCAGGAGCTGTTTGCTGACGCCCTTGGTTATAGGATAGAGTCTCGTTCCCGAGCCTCCGGCCAGTACGATTCCTTTCATGTTGAAACGTATTTATATTAGATACAAATATACTAATTATAACTATCTAATCCAATATGGGTATGGAGGTGGGCTGGCTTGACTTGTGTTGTTATTTTCTTAACTTTGTAAGAATATGGCTAAGACTGGATATTTGGAAACGGACCGCCTCTGCAGGTCCCTCGTGGAAGACGCCAAGAACGGTGTTTTCAAGCCTGTCTATCTTCTGATGGGAGAGGAACCTTATTACCCGGAGATGGTCTGTGACGCTATATTGAAGTACTGTATTCCCGACTACGAAAAGGATTTCAACGAGATTGTCTGCTATGGCTCGGATGTGGATGCGGATACCGTGGTGACTGCGGCCAGACGATTCCCTATGATGGCCGAACGTCAGCTGGTGGTTGTGAAGGAGGCTCAGCAGATGCGTTCCCTGGAGGATATCGCAGCGTACTGCGAGAAACCGCTTGACAGTACCGTGCTCGTGATCCTGGTTCACGGAGCCAAGGTGGATATGAGGAAGGGCTTCGCCAAAGCCGTCTCAAAGGTGGGCGTAGTGGTAAACTCTGAACTTCTTAGGGATTATGAACTCCCCGGCTGGATCAACTCGTTCTTTCAGGGAAGGGGACTTGGAATCGCCCCGGATGCCGCGGCCCTGCTTGCCGAGTCCGTGGGAATGGATCTTGCGAGAATCGCTGCCGAGACGGACAAGATGATGAAGAACCTGCCTGAAGGCACCAAGACGGTTACATCCGAGGATATCGAGAAGAATGTGGGCATCAGCCGCCAGTACAGCGTATTTGAACTCACCAAGTGCCTGTCGGAAAAAGACAGGCCCAAGGCATTGAAAATCGCCACATATATCTCAATCGCTCCGAGGTTTGCCCTCGCCGCGGTTACGGGTATGCTTTTCCTGCATTTTAACAGGATACTGCGCTATGGAGCATGTTTTGCGGGTGGAAACGTTCCCGATGCAAAGCAGAAAGCCAAGGCCCTTGCCGGAGTGAATCCGTATTTCTATTCGGAATACGACAGGGCCATAAGGAATTATCCGCTCAGGAAGGCGATGGCTGCGGTTTCCCTTATCTGTGAATACGATTACAGAGGCAAGGGAGGTGACGGCGGAGAACTGTCCACGCAGTCTGAGCTTATGGTTGAACTTATAACTAAACTATTAAATCTTTAGAATCTTAGATGAGTATAATCGAAGTTAAAGGCGT
>CADBMK010000097.1 GCA_902795785.1 uncultured Bacteroidia bacterium
AAGAACGTCAACAGAATCTGCGTAGCCTATGAGGGAATGGAAAAGTTCTTCCCTGCTGACAGAATCGTGATGACGGGAAATCCTATCAGAAAGGACATCGTTCCCGCAACTGAGGAAATGAAGGAGGAGGGTTTGAAGTATTACGGACTCGAGCCCGGCAAGAAACACATCTTCATCGTAGGTGGAAGCCTTGGCAGCGGAACCCTCAACAAAAGCATGAGGAAATGGATACAGGACGGCTGTCCGGGAGGAGAGAATGTGGAGATACTCTGGCAGTGCGGAAAATATTATAAAAAAGGCGTAGACGAATTCATGGCGGCCCAGCCTGCAGAAAAAGTCAAATATGTGCACCACAGTGACTTTATTTCAAGAATGGACCTTGCCTATGCGGTTGCAGACGTAGTGATTTCAAGGTCAGGAGCCAGCAGTGTTTCTGAACTTTGTGCTGCGGAAAAAGCGTGTATTTTCGTACCTTCGCCAAATGTTGCGGAATACCATCAGACGCACAACGCCATGGCCATCGTAAGAAAGGACGCCGCAATGATCGTCAAAGACGCTGACGCTGTCGAAAATCTGCTTCCGACGGCGCTTGGACTTGTTTGTGACGACGAAAAGATAAAGAAACTCGAGAGAAACATCGCAAAACTCGCAATGAGGGATGCGGCTCTCTCTATAGCAGAAGAGGTTTATAAGATACTCGGATAATGGGTAATTACAACAAGATTTATTTCATCGGCATCGGCGGTATCGGTATGAGCGCCATTGCCAGATACTACAAATTCAAGGGATATGCCGTAGCAGGATACGACAAGACCCCTTCGGACCTTACCAGACAGCTTGAAAGCGAGGGAATCGAGGTCCACTATGAAGACGATCCGACATACATTCCGACAGACGTAGAGCACACACTCGTGGTGTACACGCCGGCCATACCTAAGGATATGGGCGAGCTGGTCTATACCCAGACCCACGGCTACACCGTAATAAAGAGATCAAAGATTCTTGGAGAAATCACCGAAGGCCAGAAATGCCTTGCCGTTTCCGGAACTCACGGAAAGACAACCACTTCAACCCTTACGGCACACATACTCACCCACTGCGGTGAAGAATGCTCGGCATTCCTCGGCGGAATCAGCCGCAACTACGGCACCAACATGCTCATGAGCCACAACTCGACTGTGGTGGTGGAGGCCGACGAATTCGATCGTTCATTCCTCCAGCTCCACCCTGCGATAGCCGTCATCACCGCAATGGACGCCGACCATCTGGACATCTATGGCGATATCGAGCACGTCCACGAGGCGTTCAGGGCGTTCGCATCGCAGGTAAGCGGCACCGTAATCAAGAAATACGGCCTGCCTGTCAGCGAGAAGGACACCAAGGCCAAAGTCATGACCTACAGCTACACGGACCAGAGGGCAGACTTCTACGCCCGCAACCCTCATCCGGACAAGTTGGGCTACTTCAGCTATGACCTGGTTTATCCTGGAGGAGTCATAGAAGGAGTCAAGGTGGGTGTTCCTGGCTGGGTAAATGCAGAGAACAGCATAGCCGCAGCCGCAATCTGCCTCCAGTACGGTCTTACCCCTGAGCAGATTAAGGGCGGAATCGCCACGTTCGAGGGCGTCAAGAGAAGACTTGAAGTTCACGTCAATTCTGAGAAGATTTCATACATCGACGACTATGCCCACCATCCGGCAGAACTTGCCACGGCAATCTCTTCGATGAGGGACATCTTCCCTGGAAGAAAGCTCACCGCCATCTTCCAGCCGCACCTTTACACCAGGACAAGGGACTTCGCTGCGGAGTTTGCAAAGTCTCTGAGCATGGTGGACAAACTCATCCTTCTGGACATTTATCCGGCACGTGAGCTTCCTATCGAGGGCGTGACCTCGGAAATCATCTTCAAGGACGTGACCTGCAAAGAAAAGATCATGCTCAAGAAGGAAGAACTGATGGACTATCTTGCGAAGGAGGACATTGACGTGCTGGTCACCTTCGGCGCAGGCAACATAGACAGATTCATAGAACCAATAACTGAAATGCTCAAAGGCAGGCTTTAATGAAGAAAGCGCTGAGAATAACACTGTTGTCAATCCTGGCCCTTGCAACCCTGGCCGTGTCGACCATCCTGTATTTCTGCAACAAGTCGGCAAGGCAGGTCACCACGTGCAACGGCAAGATCAGGGTGGAGTTTTCCGATGACTACAGGTTCATCACCTCGCGCGACATCATTAAAACCGTTAAGGCAGAATATGGCCCGCTGGCCGGCATCAGAATAGACAGCGTGGACCTGAAAAGAGTGGAGAATATCCTCGGCAGGATAAGCGCCGTCCAGAAAGGTGACGCCTTTGTCACCAGGGACGGATACCTGAACCTGAGGGTTTCCCAGAGGCAGCCGTTCCTCAGGTTCCAGAAGGGTTCCATCGGCTTTTATGCCGATAAATCGGGATTCATCTTCCCCCTTCAGGAAAGATATACGCTCAGCGTTCCCGTCATTGACGGAAACATTCCCCTGAGCGAGGGAGGACGTTTCAAAGGCAGGCCTGAAACACCGGGAGAGCGCAAATGGCTCGACGGAATCATCGCCATGGTCAGCTACATGGAGGATTCCAGGGACTGGAAAGACAGGATTGTACAGATCCACGTAGTGAGCGCCCAGGACATAATCCTGGTTCCGAGGGCGGGAAAAGAAAAATTCATCTTCGGCGGGCCCGGCGGCTACGAGGCCAAGCTCGC
>CADBMK010000098.1 GCA_902795785.1 uncultured Bacteroidia bacterium
TCCTCAATGGTGAGAGGATAGGAAATAGTCATGTCTTCCAGTGACGCATCACCGAAAATCACCCACGGCTGGACCTGGTACCTGTGCGCCATGTCCTTTCGGAGGTCCTTTAGCATAGGCAGGAGCACAGGGTCCCCGCCGCCGCCTCTTGCCGCTCCTGAAGGAAGATCGTCCAGATCCTCGTCGTCATCGCCGGAAGAGAACTTACGGTCTTCGACAAGATTGATCCTGTACGGAGAAGCAAAGAATTTCTCGCCCTCCTCGGTCACGTAGATGAAGCCGTAAGACTCAATCTCCTTATCAAGAAGATGAAGGATGATTCCCTGATGGATTACGGTAGCCCAGAAACGGGTGTCGTGGGCTTTGCCTGCGCCAAACTCCTTAAGTTTGTCGTGATGGTATGACTTGATGATGGAGTTGCTCTCTCCGGCAAGGATATTTGCAAGATGCTCTATCTTGAAATGCTCCGGCAGAGCGTGTATCAGTCTGATTACAAGGCACATCTCTTCCCTTCCGTCGAATACCGGCTTAGGATGCAGACAGTTGTCGCAGTTACCGCAGTTGTCCTGCAGGAAGTCTTCTCCGAAATAATTCAGCAGGAGTTTCCTTCGGCACTGGCTGGACTCTGCGTAGGCCGTGGTCTCAAGAAGGAGCTGTTTGCCGATTTCCTGCTCGGAAACAGGCTTGCCCTGCATGAATTTCTCAAACTTCTGGATATCCTTGTAACTGTAATATGCTATGCAGACACCTTCCTTGCCATCTCTGCCGGCGCGGCCGGTCTCCTGGTAATAGCCTTCAAGGCTCTTTGGAATATCGTAATGAATCACAAAGCGGACGTCCGGCTTGTCAATGCCCATACCGAATGCGATGGTAGCCACAATGACGTTCACCTCCTCCATCAGGAACTTGTCCTGATTCTCAGCCCTTACCTTGGCCTCGAGGCCGGCATGATAAGGGAGCGCCTTGATGCCGTTGATCTGAAGAAGGGCTGCAAGCTCCTCAACCTTCTTACGGCTGAGGCAGTAGATAATGCCGGATTTTCCAGGATGCTGCTTGATGTATTTGATGATGTCCTTGTCCTGATCCACCTTGTCGCGCACCTCGTAATAGAGGTTTGGTCGGTTGAATGAGGACTTGAACACCTTTGCGGAAGTCATCTTGAGACTCTTGAGGATATCATTCTGGACCTTAGGGGTTGCCGTTGCGGTAAGGGCAATCATAGGCGCGTCCTGGCCTATTTCTTCAACGATATCCCTGATTCTTCTGTACTCAGGACGGAAATCGTGGCCCCACTCGGAAATACAGTGGGCCTCGTCAATGGCATAGAATGAAATCCTGACCTTTTTCAGAAGGTCAACGTTTTCCTGTTTGGTAAGGGTTTCCGGGGCCACATAGAGAAGTTTAGTGGTGCCGGACATGAGGTCTTTTGCAACCTCGGCAATCTGCTGCCGGTTAAGGGAGGAGTTGAGGAAATGGGCAATTCCGTCGTTTCCGGCCACAAAACCGCGTATGGCGTCAACCTGATTCTTCATCAGAGCAATCAGCGGCGAGATTACGATTGCCGTGCCTGGCATAACCAGGGCCGGAAACTGGTAGCAAAGTGACTTGCCGCCTCCTGTTGGCATAAGCACAAACGCATCTTGTCCGGAGATCAGATGTGTAATAATCTGCTCCTGGTCGCCCTTGAATGCATCAAACCCGAAGAACTCTTTGAGCTTGGCGCGAAGAACCTGTGATGTAATTTCCATAGCCGTTGACAGATTTGAATATGAATTTACTTGAAGTTTTTGACTAAAGCAATTTTTGTTGAACGAAATCTCATTAAAATTGCGATATTTGTAACCCGTTCAAAGCGGCGTCAGTAATACTGAAAACCATAAATAATTATCAATAAATGAAGACATTCAAAATTCTTGCAGCTGCAGCCATCATTTGCTCAGCTGTTGCATGTTCTCCTAAGCAGGGCAGCGCAGAGGCTCAGGCTCTACTCCCAAGCAAGGGACAGATTGATTCAGTCAGCTACCTCATCGGTGTTAACTTCGGTAGCTTCATCAAGGGATACAACTTCGGCCCGGATCTCGACTACAGCCAGATCGTAAAGGGAATGAAGGATTACATCAACGCCAAGGGCGACTACCGTGATTCTACATTCACAAAGCAGTTCAAGATCAACCCTGAGGAGATGAATGACGCATTCAACTCATTCCTCGAGAAGAGAAGCGCTTACACAAAGCAGGTTAACCTTGAGAAGGAGCAGAACTACCTCGAGCAGAACAAGAAGAAGGACGGCGTTCAGGAAACCGAAAGCGGTCTTCAGTACACAATCGTAGAGGCAGGTAACGACGTTAAGCCAGGTCCTAAGGATACCATCTTCGTTCACTACAAGGGAACCCTTACAGACGGCACCGTATTCGACCAGACACAGGAAGGCGCCAAGTCTGTAATGCTTCAGATGAACAGAGTGGTAGCAGGTTGGACAGAAGGCCTCCAGTTCATCGGCGAAGGCGGTAAGATCAACCTCGTAATTCCTTCAAAGCTCGGCTACGGCGAGAGAGGTGCAGGCAACATCGAGCCTAACAGCGTTCTTCTCTTCGAAGTACAGCTTGATTCAGTAAAGGCATTCGTAGAAAAAGAACCATCAACAAAGTAAAAGGATGGCAGCACTGGAAATTGAAGGAAAGATCATCCAACTGCTGGCAGTGACAAAAGGCACTTCAGCACGCGGAGAATGGGCAAAGCAGGATTTCGTCCTCGAATATCAGGACGGCAACTTCCCTGCACAGGTTTGCCTTACAGCGTGGGGACAGGATAAGGTGGACGAACTTGCAAAGTACAAGGTCGGTGACACCGTGAAGGCGTCCTTCAACATTCGAGCAAGAGAGTATAACGGAAGATGGTATAACGACATCCGCGTATGGCGTCTCGGCGCCCCTGGAGCAGCAGCTCCGGCTCCGGCACCACGTCCTGCGGCTCCAGCACCTGCACCGGCACCGTCAATCGATGACATGCCTGCCGGATTCGGTGATGACATGCCATTCTAAACCGATATCAAATACGGAATTTTACTGCAGCTCGGTCCATTGGATCGAGCTGTCTCTTTTCCACCAGGTCATCTGCTTCTTTGCGTAGTTGCGGGTATGGCTCTGAATGGACATGACGGCCTCTTCCAGAGTATTGACACCGTCGAAATATGAGAACAGTTCCTTGTAGCCCACGGTCTGCAGGGCGGTGAGGTTCCTGTAAGGAATCAGGGAGCGGACCTCCTCAACCAGGCCCTCGTCCATCATGTCCAGGACACGCTGGTTGATTCTGGAATAAAGCACATCACGCGGACGCGTAAGTCCAATCTTCTCTATCTCAAAACTGCGGACTTTCTCAGTATGGGTCTTGTACCAGGACAGCGGCTTGCCGGTCTCGAGGAAAACCTCCAGGGCGCGAATGACCCTCTGTCCGTTCTGTACATCTATGGAATAGTAGGTTTCAGGATCTGCCTTTTTAAGTTCCTCGGCAAGATAGGTCACGCCCTCATTCTTCAGCCTCTCAAGAAGGCTGGCGCGCAGTTCGGGCGACGCCGACGGCAGGTCATCCAGCCCCTTGCAGACCGCATCTATATAAAACATGGTTCCGCCGGACATCACAAGGGTTTCGTGTCCCTCGGCAAAGAGTTTTTCAATCAGGGCCACCGCATCGAGTTCGTACTGGCCGGCCGAATAAGGCTCGGTAACGCTCTTGGTCTGGATAAAATAATGCTGCACAGCGGCTAGCTGCGCAGCTGACGGTACTGCTGTACCGATTCTCATTTCCTTATATATCTGACGCGAGTCGCAGGAAATTACGGGCGAATCATATTTCTTCGCAAGGGAGATGCTATAGTCAGTTTTGCCTACAGCAGTCGGGCCAAGAACTATGATAAGCTTGCCTGGCATATTAACTAGAGACTCTCGTTTTCGTCGAAAATTTCCTTTCCGTCCTCATCGTCATCCTCGTCGTCTTCGTCATCGAGGTCAACGTCATCGTCGTCATCATCATCGTCCTCATCGTCGTCATCACCTGAGCCGAAGCCGGCTGCCGCCCAGCTGTTCTCTCCAGGGAGATGCTTCTGATCATCCGGAAGGTCCTCGTAAGCCACGTAACCGTTCTCGAACTCAATTGGGTTAGGACCCTTTGTGTCAACGATGACAGGGAAAACAAGTTTGCCCTTCTTTTCTTCAGGCTCACCCTCGAAGGCTATGTTCACGCTCTTCTTGTTGGTGACGTCATAGAAGTATACGAAATGGGTTATACCCTTCTCTGCGGCTTCCGCAATTGTAATCTCGTCAACAGTGCCTGCGCCGAGGTCAAAAAGGCCGTATCTGGCCACAACCGCATCGTCCTTGTCCAGGGACTTGAAAAGGATGAGCTGATCCTGGGGGAATTCCAGATCAGCGCGCAACTGCTTGTGAAAATCATACAGGGTCATTGAACCTTCGAGTTCATAAAGCCTGTAGAAGCCCTTAATTCCTGTAAGGGTTACTCTTAACTTATACCTCATAACTGTCTCTTTCGTTTTCCAGGCCAAAGTTATAAAAAAAACCAATCCGGTTGCAAAATATTGCCAGTTTCCCTAATTTTGCAGCCGGTATGGACACCCCCGGAAACATTCAGGATTCCTACAAAAGTATTGCCCTTCATTCGGAAGGTCTCTTCAAGGACAATGGCAGCAAATTCATTGCCCACGCATTCCCAGTCGAAACAGAAACTGAAATCAAACAGATAGTGGATTCCCTCAAGAAGGAATACCACGACGCGCGCCATCACTGCTATGCCTGGAGACTCGGTTACAAGGCCGACAGGATACGTTCCAACGATGACGGAGAGCCGTCAGGCTCTGCGGGCAGGCCCATCCTCGGGCAGATAGAATCCCTTGGCCTGAGCGACATCCTCGTTGTGGTGGTCAGATATTTCGGAGGAATCAAACTGGGAATCCCGGGACTGATAAGGGCCTACAAGACCTCAACCCTGGATGCCCTCCAGAATGCCCGGATAGTAGAGAAGATAGCGGGGAAAATGTTTTCCCTTGAATTCGACTATCTCAGCATGAATGATGTTATGAAAGTCATGAAGGATCTGGACCTTCCCCAGAAGAACCAGGATTTTTCCAACGTCTGCAGGCTCGACACCAGGGTCAGGCTCTCGCTTGAGGACAAGTTCAGGGAAAGGATAGCAGACATCCGCGGCTGTACGTTAATTGAACAACAAACTCAATAGATATGTCCAAGAATCTCATTTCAATCCAGGATTTCTCAAAGGAGGAACTCCTCCACATCCTTGAAGTAGCCAAGGAGTTCGAAGCCAACAGAGAGCAGAATTTCCTTGCAGGTAAGGTTATCGCCTGCCTTTTCTTTGAACCGTCAACAAGAACGAGGCTCTCGTTCGAGGCGGCTGTCAACAGACTGGGCGCCAGGGTTATCGGTTTCCCTGATTCCCGCAACACAAGCGTAGCCAAGGGTGAGACTCTTGAAGACACAATCCACATCGTCTCAAACTACGTGGATATGATAGTGATGCGCCATCCTATGGCCGGCGCAGCCGACATCGCGGCAAAGATTTCTCCTGTTCCGGTGGTAAACGCAGGTGACGGCGCCAATCAGCATCCTACCCAGACCCTTCTGGACATGTACTCAATCCTCAAGACACAGGGCCGTCTGGAGAACCTTAAGATTAATATGGTGGGAGACCTCAAGTACGGCCGTACCATCCACTCCCTGGTTGAAGCCATGTACTATTTCAACCCTACATTCGTATTTACCGCACCTGAAGAGCTCCAGATTCCTAAGAAGTATCTTGAGTTCCTCGATTCAAAGGGAGTCAAGTATGAATTCGCCGAAAAAATTGAGGACCATCTCAACGACTGCGACATTCTTTACATGACAAGAGTACAGCAGGAGAGGTTCCCGGACATCGACGAATACAACAAAGTAAAAGATTTTTATAAACTCACGGCCGACATGCTCGGGAACGTAAAACCAGGCATGAAAATCATGCATCCGCTCCCAAGAATCGGCGAAATCGCCCTTGACGTGGATGAAACACCATATGCATACTACTTCCAGCAGGCCGGCAACGGCATGTATGTAAGAATGGCAATCATTTCATATTTGTTGGGATATAGGTAAAAAATTACTACCTTTAGCCACATTTTAAAAAATTTAAATATATAAAATCAATCACAATGAAAAAGGTTCACGTTTTCAACGCAGGTCCATGTATTCTTCCTCAGGAAGCCTTGGACAGATCAGTAGAGGCAATCAAGGATTTCAAAGGGACAGGAGTCTCGGTTCTTTGTGTCTCGCACAGATCGAAAGAGTGGGAAGAAACGATGAACGAAACCCGTGCTCTCTGGAAAGAGTTGCTTAACATCCCTGAAGACTACGAAGTTCTCTTCCTCGGTGGCGGTGCTTCCCTTCAGTTCCTCATGGTTGCAATGAACCTTCTTGAGAAGAAGGCCGCATATCTTGAGACAGGTGTATGGGCAAAGAAGGCCCTCAAGGAGGCCAAGGCTTTCGGAGAGGCATACGCAGTGGCTTCTTCAGCAGACAAGAATTTCACATACATCCCTGAGTTCACAATCCCTGCGGATGTAGATTACTTCCATATCACTACCAACAACACCATCTACGGTACTGAGATCAGAAAGGACATCGATTCACCTGTTCCTCTCGTTGCGGATATGTCATCAGACATCCTCAGCCGTCCTGTTGATGTCAGCAAGTACGCTCTCATCTACGCCGGCGCACAGAAGAACGCAGGTCCTGCCGGCGTGGCTGTCGTAATCGTCAAGAAGGACATCCTCGGCAAGGTTAGCCGTTACATCCCTACCATGCTCGACTACAGGACACACCTGGACAAGGAGTCAATGTTCAACACACCTCCTGTGTTCTCAATCCTCGTGATGAACGAGACACTCAAGTGGCTCAAGGGCATCGGCGGAGTCGAGGCAATCCAGAAGGTCAACGAGAAGAAGGCCGAGATCCTTTACAACGAGATTGACCGCAACTCCCTCTTCGTTGGTACAGCCGAGAAGAAGGACCGTTCAATCATGAACGTCTGCTTCGTAATGGCTCCTGGCAAGGAAGACCTCCAGGACGAGTTCTTCGCATTTGCAAAGAGCAAGGGAATGGTAGGCATCAAGGGCCACCGTTCAGTCGGCGGCTTCCGTGCATCCATCTACAACGCCTGCACAGTTGAAGACGTTCAGGCTCTGGCAGACTGCATGAAGGAATTCGAGGCCCTCAAGAAGTAATTGTTAACAACCAATATCATTTAAAAGATGAAAATTCTTTTGGCAACACAGAAGCCGTTTGCCGCAGCTGCGGTTAACGGAATCAAGGATATCGCTGAGAAGGCAGGCTTCGAAGTAGCCCTTCTCGAGAAATATGAATCAGAGGCTGATCTCTGCGCGGCAGTTGCTGACGCGGACGCAATGATTATCCGCTCTGACAAAGTTACCCCTGCAGTGCTCGACGCGGCAAAGAACCTCAAGATTGTCGTTCGTGCAGGTGCCGGTTACGACAACGTTGACCTCGCAGCTGCAACCGCTCACAACGTAGTGGTTGAGAACACTCCTGGTCAGAACTCAAACGCAGTGGCAGAGCTTGCCATCGCCATGATGATCTACATGTCACGCGGACAGTTCACTCCTGCTGCAGGAACTGAAATCCTCGGCAAGAAGGTCGGAATCCAGGCTTTCGGTAACGTAGGACGCCTCGTCGGCAAGAAGGCCGAGGCTCTTGGAATGAAGGTTTACGCCATCGACCCGTTCCTCTCTGCAGAGAAGATCAAGGAAGGCGGCGCAGAGCCTGCCGAGTCTCTCGAGGCTCTCTATGCAGGATGCGACTTCGTTTCAGTCCACATCCCTGCAAC
Source organism: uncultured Bacteroidia bacterium (assembly GCA_902795785.1). GTDB lineage: Bacteria > Bacteroidota > Bacteroidia > Bacteroidales > UBA932 > Cryptobacteroides. The sequence continues at coordinate 7,903 of CADBMK010000098.1, forward strand.
TCCGCAGACAATCGGATCCATCGGATATGACCTTATCTCCAAGATGCCTAAGGGAGCGACCCTCGTCAACACCGCCCGCAAGGAGGTCATCGACGAAGCCGGTCTTGAGAAAGCCCTCGAACAGAGGACAGACCTCAAGTACATCACTGACGTGGCTCCTGACAACTACGCCGCCCTCAAGGAGAAGTTCGGAACAAGAATCTTCGCTACTCCTAAGAAGATGGGCGCGCAGACAGCCGAGGCAAACATCAACGCTGGCCTCGCAGCCGCCAACCAGATTGTGGCCTTCTTCAAGGATGGCTGCACCAAGTTCCAGGTAAACAAGTAGGCCATGGTAAAGGTTCGTCCATTTGCAGCAATCCGCCCGCCGAAGGGCATCGTCACAGAAGTTGCGGCCCCGCCTTACGACGTCCTCAACTCCGAGGAAGCCAAGGCCATGGCCGGCGAGAAGTCGCTGCTCCACATCACCAAGCCTGAAATCGATTTCGATCCTATCCTCGAAGACCACGACCAGAGAGTCTATGACAAGGCCGTAGCCAACTTCAAGGAGTGGAAAGAAAAGGGCTGGCTCGTCCAGGACAGCAAGCCTTGCTACTATGTATATGCCCAGACGATGGACGGCCGTACCCAGTACGGTATCGTTCTCGCCGCCAATGTTGACGATTATCTCGAAGGCAGGATCAAGAAGCACGAGCTTACCCGTAAGGATAAGGAAGACGACCGAATGATTCACGTCAGAATCCAGAACGCCAACATCGAGCCGGTGTTCTTTGCCTTCCGAGACAACAAGACTCTTCTGGACATCGTGGCAAAGTACGCCGCAGGCACCCCTGAATACAATTACAAGGACAGAAACAACTTCGGACACACATTCTGGATCATCGATGACGACAACGACATCGAGACGGTCACCAGAACATTCACCACTGAAGTTGAAGCCTTCTACGTAGCCGACGGTCATCACCGCACGGCAGCTGCAGCCCGCGTGGGCGCAGAGAAGAAGGCCGCCAATCCAAACCATACAGGCGAAGAGGAATACAACTACTTCATGGCAGTCTGCTTCCCTGAGAGCCAGCTCAAGATCATTGACTACAACCGTGTGGTCAAGGACCTTAACGGACTCGACGAAGAGCAGTTCCTGGCCAAGCTCGCCGAAGACTTCGACATCACATACATCGGTGACGACAACACCCGTCAGGGCGATGAAAAGGCCTTCAAGCCGTCCGAGCTTCACACTTTCAGCATGTACCTTGACAAGAACTGGTACAGTCTCAAGGCAAAGCCCGGCAGATACGACGACAGTGACCCTATCGGAGTGCTTGACGTAACCATCCTCTCCAACCTCGTTCTCGACAGAATCCTTGGGATCAAGGATCTCCGCACGGACAAAAGGATTGACTTCGTAGGAGGTATCCGCGGAATCGGAGAGCTCTCAAGGCGCGTGGACAGCGGTGAGATGAAGGTTGCCTTCGCCCTCTACCCTGTTTCAATGGAGCAGCTTATCAACATCGCGGACAGCGGCAAGATCATGCCTCCAAAGACAACTTGGTTCGAGCCTAAGCTCGCCTCCGGTCTTGCAATCCACTCACTGGACTAAATTATTAAACATTAAAAAGAAGGAGTAGATTGATGAATTAACCCTCATCAATCTACTTTTTTTGTATTCCCGCCATCCCCTTCTCGCCATCCTCTTCCCTGACACGTTAAGTGGCCTTCCAATCATTTCCTCTATCGATTGTGGCCGTTTTGAAAACATCATTCTCAAGGGGAAGCCCTAGATGCGTATCAGATGGGATGTTGAAAGAATATCCCCCCTCTGCGGACGAAGTCATTCTCATCAATCTGGCCTCCAGGCTAGTCAGAGACTTATTGACGAGAATGTTGTTTTGAAATCGAGTCAGCCGGCGTCTGCCGTACACCAGAAGGCCTCAAAATGTACGGGACAAGGTTCGAGGCGTCTGCCGTACACCAGAAGGCCTATTTCTGTACGGGAGACGGGACGAGGAGGGCGGAGGGCTGTCTCCTTCGGAGCCCGTAGCCGCCCGCGGCTTCGTGAGCGGGGGGACCACAAGCGAAGCGCAGTGGGGGGATGAGCGCAGCGAAGGCCGACGGAGACGAGCTGCCTGGCGTACACCAGAAGGCCCGAAAATGTACGGGACGAGGTTTGACTGCTCTGCCGTACACCAGAGGGCCTATTTCTGTACGGGAGACGGGACGAGGAGGGCGGAGGGCTGTTTCCTTCGGAGCCCGTAGCCGCCCGCGGCTTCGTGAGCGGGGGGACCACAAGCGAA
>CADBMK010000099.1 GCA_902795785.1 uncultured Bacteroidia bacterium
CTGGCGCTGAATATCAAGAGCAAGAAGGGAATGAAGGTCCTGCTTGCTGCCTGCGATACATTCCGTCCAGCCGCCATCGACCAGTTGAAGGTTCTCGGAGAGCAGATCGAGGTCCCGGTTTATACCGAGGAAGGAGAGAAGAATCCTGTGAAGATTGCCAAGGCAGCCATTGCCAAGGCTCAGGCCGAAGGCTACTCTGTGGTTGTCATCGATACCGCCGGCCGTCTTGCGGTTGACCAGGAACTTATGGATGAGATTTCAGAGCTCCACAAGGCTGTAAAGCCTACGGAGACTCTCTTCGTAGTGGACGCGATGACCGGTCAGGACGCTGTCGAGACAGCCAAGGCTTTCAATGACAGGCTTGACTTCGACGGAGTTGTCCTTACCAAGATGGACGGTGATACCAGAGGCGGTGCGGCCCTTTCAATCAAGGCCATTACCGGTAAGCCTGTGAAGTTCATCTCTACGGGTGAGAAGATGGAGGCGCTTGACGTGTTCCATCCTGAACGTATCGCTGACCGTATCCTCGGCATGGGTGACGTGGTTTCCCTCGTGGAGAAAGCTCAGGAGCAGTTTGACGAGAAACAGGCCCGTGAACTCAAGAAGAAACTTGCCAAGGATCAGTTCGGTCTGATGGACTTCTATAACCAGATTCAGCAGATAAAGAAGATGGGTAACATCAAGGATCTGGCAGGTATGCTCCCTGGAATGGGCAAGGCCCTCAAGGACGTTGATATTGACAACAGCGCGTTCAAGGGTATCGAGGCCATAATTATGAGCATGACCCCGGATGAGAGGGATCATACTGAGATTATCAACGGAAGCCGCAGGAAGAGAATCGCCGACGGCTCAGGTACTTCAATTCAGGAGGTGAACAAACTCCTCAAGCAGTTTGAAGGAACCAGGAAGATGATGAAGATGACAATGAACCCTTCACTCATGGCTAAACTCAGCCGCGGAATGGGAGGGATGAGATAGGCCGGTGCTGACCGGAAAGATAAGCCTTGACGTTTTCGTCGAGGCTTTTTTTGTCCTCCTTGTCAAGGGCAAAATCGCAGAACCTTTCCCATATATAATTAATGGCCTGGGATGATGGATGGACCATGTCCTCGGCGTAGAAACGGTAGTCCCTTAGTTCGTCCGTCATTATTTCAAAGGCCGGGAAATAGGCGCATCTGTCCGGATGACGCTGAACAAGCGCGTCTGCAGCAATCCTGAGGATGGCTTTGCTGATGCAGTTGCCGTCGGCTCCGTCCTTGAGGTGCCTTATAGGGCTGACCGTAAGGATGAATTTCTTCCGGGGATTGCCTGAGATAATTCCCTCCAGGGCAGCCTCGACTTCTGAAACGGAAAGCCTGTTTCTTGTGAATTCGCAGGACAGCCTTTTAAGACAGTTGGAAACCACGCCTTCAAATGGAGCGTCCGGGACCGGATTGTGATGGAAAGTCCATGCCGTCCCCAGTGTCAGGATGACGGTTTCCGCTTCTTTCCAGAAAACGCTTGCCTTGTCCAGGCTGGAGTTGGCTTTTTCAAGGAATTCCTCTCCGGTCTTGCCGGAGAAGGAGGTGTGATGGCTGAATGAGCAGATTCTGTCTGCTCCGGCTCCCATTGGAACGCAGTCTTTCTCTGTGAAATGCTCTCCTGACTGGAGACGCTTTACAGAGTCTTCAATGGATATGGGATTGTAAAGTGTTCCGAACGGATTGACACAGACGCGGAAACCGTAGTTCTGCATTATCTGGCCGATGTTGTCGGCAAAGCAACTGCCAAGCAGGACAATGCCTCCTCCGTTATAGCTGAATTTGAATCTGTTTTCCGGAATTACAACCGGCGTCTGCAGTTTAATCATATTCCAAAGTTACTAATTCTTGCATAATATCTATTCCGTCCTTATATTTGCCCGTGAAATAAAAGGGGTGCCCGGTTAGTAGTGCGGGCTGAGATTATACCCATGGAACCGAAACGGGTAATGCCGAAACGGGAGCATAATCAAATAGCCCCTTTTCAAAACTGTATAGTTTATGAAAAGGTTTTTTCTTTTTTCAGCCCTGATGATGCCAGGCATCACAGCGGCAGCGCAGACATTCGCGCCTGCGCCCAAGGATTCTTTATTTTACGAACTCCAGGGAATTGAAGTGATTGCGACACGCGTAGGAAAGGATGTGCCGGTAGCGCATACCGATCTTTCATCAGAGCAGATCGCACGCAGCAATTATGCCTACGACATCCCTTCAATCCTGGCCCTGACTCCTTCGGTAGTCTCAACTACTGAAACCGGTATTGGAATCGGAGGTACTTCACTTCGTCTTCGCGGTACAGACCCTACCAGGCTCAATGTTACCGTTAATGGTGTCGGAATGAACGAACCTGACTCCCACAGTATGTACTGGTACGACACTCCGGATCTTGCATCCTCTGTGGGTACGATGCAGATTCAAAGGGGAGCCGGAACTTCCACAAACGGCGCGGGAGCATTCGGTGGAGCGGTCAGCATGACGACTGCGGCCCTTTCTACCAAGGCAGGCGGAGACGCCACCTTCTCTTATGGTTCTTACAACACCAACAAGCAGGCCGTGCATTATTCAACCGGAATGCTCAGGGACCGTTACATCTTTGACCTTCGTCTTTCACACATCGGAAGCGACGGCTACATCGACCGCGCATCCACTGACATGAAGTCATATATGCTTCAGGGCGCTTACTACAACGGTGGCAGCGTCCTCAAGTTCGTCAGCTTCGGAGGAAAGACAAAGACTTATCTGACATACAACGGCACAACCCTTTCCGATATCGCAAAGTACGGACGCCGTTATCACACGTCAGGACAGTACAAGACCAGCGACGGCCCATTCACGCTCAGCGACGGCTCGCACGTGGATTACTATGACGACCAGACCGACAATTATCTCCAGATCAACAACCAGCTCATTTTCAACCACACGTTCAACAACCGCTGGTCTGCCAATGTCACCGGCTTCTACACATACGGCAACGGCTTCTACAAGCAGTATAAGGACGATGCGTGGACGGTTGGTTATGACAACCTTCAGGCCGGAGTGGACCAGGCTGACCTCATCCGTGAGAAGAAGATGCGCAACAACCGTTACGGAGTCAACGCAACCGGCAATTTTTCAACCGACGTCCTTGACCTCGTCTTCGGTACTTCTCTCTGCCGTTACGAGGGCCCTCACTTCGGCACCATCGACTGGATGGATGGCGTAGAGGAGTCTGTCTATAACAACTTCCAGTGGTACAGGAACCAGGTTGAGAAGGGAGACTACAATGTCTTTGCTAAAGCCACCTGGACTGTTGCCAAAGGCCTTAACATCTTTGCCGACCTCCAGTTGCGTCACGTTGACCTTAAGGTTGACGGCGTGAATGACAACTATGACTGGAATACAGGCCATATGCAGCCGATAGCCGTAGATGAGTCTTACAATTTCTTCAACCCTCATTTCGGAGTCAAGTATCAGATTGCGTCCGCCCAGGATATTTACGCTTCCTTTGCTGCTTCAAGCAAGGAGCCTACACGTTCTGACTTTACGGACAGATACAATTTCTCTTCTCTTACAGACAATCCTAAGCCGGAGCATCTCTATGATTTCGAGGCCGGCTACGATTATACCGGAAGGATCGTCAGCTTCAACGCCAATTTGTATTACATGCTCTACAAGGACCAGCTTGTCCCTACCGGAATCGTGAACGATTCTGACGACAACCTGAATATCAACGTTCCTGATTCTTACCGTGCCGGCGTTGAACTTACCCTTGCAGTAAGGGCTGCTAAATGGCTTACCCTCGGCGGTAGCGCAACCCTTTCCGACAACAGGATCAAGGATTATACAGAGACTATCGGAGACAAGACCTTCAACCTTGGAGATACAAAGATCGCATACTCTCCTTCAGCGATTGCCAGCGCATACGCTGATTTCAAGTTCGGCGATTTCTCAGCCCTTCTGAATGGTCAGTTCGTAGGAAAGCAGTATCTGGGCAACGGCAACTTCGATGACCTGAGCCTTCCTTCATATTTTGTTGCAAACCTCAATCTTGCATATCAGGTTTCTGAGAAGGTCAAGGTGGGTCTCCAGTTGAACAATATCCTCAGCCGCAAGTATTTCAGCTACGGTTACGGCGGATCATGGCTTAACGGTGAAACGCTTGACACCCGTGACTCCTGGGCATATTTCTTCCCTCAGGCTCCGTTCAACGCCCTTGCAAACCTGACTGTTAATTTCTAATAATTATGGATTTCAAACTGATTCTGCAGATAGCCGGAGTTGTTCTCGGACTCCTTTATCTCTACCTTGAATACAAGGCCAGTATCTGGCTCTGGCTGGTGGGGCTTGCCATGCCGGCAATCCACTCTGTCCTGTATTTCAAATCCGGCCTGTATGCAGATTTCGGTATGCAGGTATATTACGTGCTTGCCGGCGTCTATGGCTTTGTGGCCTGGCGCCTGGCACGTGGTGAACAAAAGGTTAATAATGACGTGGAGGGAATCTGCAGGACTCCTATGAGTACTGCAGGCGCCCTCCTTTTTATTATGATTATCCTTAACGCCGCCCTGTATCTTTTCCTCAGCCGTATGACTGATTCAACTGTCCCGTTCTGGGATTCCTTTACGACCGCCTTGAGCGTAATCGCAATGTGGATGCTGTCCAGAAAATATGTCGAACAGTGGCTGGTGTGGATGGTTGTGGATGCGGTGACGGTAGGGCTGTATTTCTATAAGGGGATACCTCTGACGGCCGGTCTTTATCTTCTTTATACGGCGCTTGCGGCAGTAGGCTACAGGAAGTGGCTGATAGGCATGAAATCCTGAATGAAAAAATAAATACGTATCTTTGGACCGAAATAACTACAGTTATGAAACGGTCCTTTTTTATTTTATTGTCAATTGTTTTACTCGCTTCGTGCTCAAATGTCAGGGACGGGGAGTACAAACTGGAAATACTTACAACCAATGACGTTCACGGCGCCTGGTTCGATTCAACATACGTAGGCGGCTCAATACGCAATTCTCTCTTTGCTGTGAACAGTGTCGTTGACAGTGTCCGCAGGGCAGTGGGGGAGGATAACGTCCTTCTTCTGGATGCAGGAGACTGCCTTCAGGGAGACAACGCCTCGTATTATTTCAATTACGTCGATACAACAGCCGAGCATCTTTTTGTCAGGCTTGCCCATTATATGAAATATGATGCGGTGGTTGTGGGTAATCACGATGTCGAGACCGGTCATAAGGTTTACGACCGGGTAACCTCGGAACTGAAGAATTACGGTATCCCGTTCCTTGCAGGAAACGCCGTCAGGAACGATAACGGCAAACCATATTTCCCGCAGTACAAGTCTTTTGTCAGAGGAGGACTCAAAGTTACGGTCCTGGGATTTACCAATCCTAATATGGCAGCCTGGCTCTCGGAGTCCCTCTGGAGCGGAATGTCGTTCAAGTCTCTGATTCCATTGGTGCAGGATGAAGTAGACAGGATAGTCAAACGGGAGAAGCCTCATATCGTGGTGGTCATGACCCATTCGGGTGTGGGAAACGGTGACGGCAGCAGCCTTGAAAGCCAGGGCCTGGACCTCTTCAAGAGCCTTAAGGGCGTGGATGTACTTGTCTGCTCACATGATCATAGACCAGTCTATTTCAACGACTCTGAAAGAGGAATCTGCCTTGTCAATTCTGGAAGCCATAGCAGGAATGTGGGCAGTGTGGTGGCAAACGTTACCATAAGCGGCGGCAAGGTAGTATGCAAGAAACTCGAGGCCGGTTTGATTCCGGTGAATCGTGAAAAGGTTGACACCGCGATGAGGCGGTTTTTTCATCCTGATTATTTAAAAGTCAAGGCGTTTACCCTCCAGCCGGTTGGCAGGAACGACCTCCCGTTATGCAGCCGCGCGTGCTATGTCGGCCAGGCGGACTATATGAACCTTATTCACACAATCCAGCTCAGATGCGCTCCTGCTCAGATTTCATTTGCCGCACCTCTGAAGCACGACGGTTTTGTCCCTGCCGGAGACCTGGTTTTCAACGATCTTTTTACGATTTATCCTTTCGAGAACCAGCTTTACGTCATGAAGATGACCGGTGAGGAAATCCTGAAATGCATGGAGTACAGTTACGACCATTGGATACAGACAGCAACCAAACCGTCAGACCATGTCCTTAGAATCTGCCTTAAGTGCGATACAAGGAATGGCAACAACGCCTGGTCATTTGCTTATCCGTCATTCAATTTTGATTCCGTAGGAGGCTTGAATTATGAGGTGGATGTCACCCGTCCTTACGGAAGCAGAATCATAAATGTGACATTTGCCGACGGCAAACCGTTTGAACCGTCCAGGGAATACAACGTGGCTATGACGTCTTACCGTGCAAACGGAGGCGGTAACATCATTACGGAAGGTGCAGGAATCCGTGACCATGATGAACGAATTGTGGCACGCTATCCTGAAATCAGAAGCCTGCTCTATGATTTTATCCGTAATTATGGCCAGATTGACGAGAAGTCAATCCGGAATTATTCCAAGATTGGTTCCTGGCGTTTCGTTCCGGAGAACATAGCCGACCCTGCTCTCAAAAACGATATTAATCTTGTTTTTGATAAGTAGTTATACCTTCGTCAAGAAAATCAATGAATCCCGGGATGCTGAGGTTATATCCGCGTGCCGGGATTTTTTGTTGCCCGTCGCTGGAGAGAAGGATATAGTTCGGCTGTGAATTTACGCCGAAACGTTTTCTGGCAATCTCGGAATTGATCCTTCCGATATCCTGAGAGCCGACCTTAGTCTTATCGTCAAGGTAGAGTGCAACGATGATATAGTCTTCCCTGAGTTTTTTAAGGACTGTCGAATCGCTCCAGACCCTTGCCTCCATCTCACGGCAGTTTACGCAGCCGTGTCCCGTAATGTCAACGAAGATAGGTTTGTTCTCTTTCCTGGCAGCCTCGATTCCGGCTTCGATGCTGGAATAGCCCCTGAGGCCGAGTGCAAGGTCAAGGTCAGGCCCGCCGCTTGCAGAGGCCTGGTTTACCGTTACGGTCTTCATAGGCGGAAGATAGCCTGAAATGGCTTTGAGCGGTGCTCCAGCAAGGCCTGCAAAGAGATATATCTCAAATGCGAACACGATGGCGGAAAGAACGTATTTTTTCTCTTTCAGAAGGAATCTTGCCATCATGAAGAACACTATGATCCAGATTCCGAGATATACCTCCCTCGGGAGGATTCCCCAGTGGTATGTCTGGTCGGCTACAGAGAGGAATTTAAGGCCGAGGGCAACTTCGATGTAACCCAGGCAGACCTTCACTCCGTTAAGCCAGGAACCGCTTTTTGGCAGTTTCTTAAGAAGTCCAGGGAAAAGGGCCAGGACGGTGAATGGGAGAGCGAATGCAGTACTGAATGCCAGCATGGTTATCATCGGTGTCCAGAAATCGCCCTGGGTGGATTTGATAAGGACAGTGCCGACAATCGGTCCGGTGCAACTGAATGAAACCAGTACAAGTGTGAGGGCAATGAAGAATACGCCGATCAGTCCTCCCTTGTCAGCATTCCTGTCACTTTTGTTTACGAGGCTTGAAGGGAGCGTTATCTCGAAAGCGCCGAAGAATGACGCGGCGAATACCATGAACACGGCAAAGAATACAAGGTTAGGAAGCCAGTGCGTGGCAAGCCAGTTGAAAATGTCGGCCGTTACGACTTCTCCTCCAATCAGTCTGGTCATGATGACGATGACGGAAATCGGAACAGTATAAAGGAGAACTATGAACAGACCGTACATTATTGCCTTGAATTTGCCCGATGTCTCTCTCATAAAGAAAGATACGGTCATAGGAACCATAGGGAAGACGCACGGGGTGAGAAGCATCAAAAGGCCCCAGAGAATGGCTTCAAGGACCAGGCTCCAGGATACTCCGCTCCTGGAAATGGAGATGTCAAACGCCCACTCTTCAGGCGGGACGCACGCTCCTTCCGTGCAGGCCATCCACTCGACGGCTCCGCTAACGGAAGACGGATTACCTGCTATGAAGTATTTTTCTATTACAAGCTCCGATGGCCTCTTCTGTCCAACCTCGGTACAGTTCTCGGCCTTGTCGATTCTTATATGAAGGGCATCCTCTGCGCTTACCGCTGAGTTAAGATGCCATCCTTCAACCATCTTTCCGGTGAACCTTATGATGGTTGTGTCCTGCCTGGTCTCTGTTTCATAAGACCAGGATGCCGTTGTTTCAGGAATCTGGGCTGAAACAAATATGCCGGACATAATAAGACCGGCACATAAAAATAGCTTTCTCAACATTATGATTGAGATATGTGTTTTACTTTGCGTATGCTACGCTTCTTGTCTCTCTGATGACTGTGACCTTAACCTGTCCAGGGTAGGTCATTTCATTCTGGATCTTGAGCGCGATATCGCTTGAAAGCGTTACGGCCTGCTCGTCGCTGACTTCCTCGGCGCCAACGATGACGCGAAGCTCTCGACCTGCCTGGATAGCGTATGACTTTGTTACTCCAGGATATGAAGCGGCGAGGTCTTCCATTCCCTTGAGGCGTTTGATATAGCTTTCTACAACTTCACGGCGTGCACCAGGACGGGCTCCTGAGATAGCATCGGCTACCATTACGATAGGGGAGATGATTGATGTCATTTCAATCTCCTCGTGGTGGGCACCGATGGCGTTGCAGATTTCCGGCTTCTCCTTGTTGAGTTCAGCGATCTTCATACCAAGAAGTGCGTGAGGAAGTTCTGGATCCTGATCGGAAACCTTACCTATATCGTGAAGCAAACCTGCCCTCTTGGCAATCTTCGGATTGAGTCCGAGTTCAGAAGCCATGATGGCGGCAAGGTTTGCAACCTCGCGGCTGTGCTGGAGAAGGTTCTGTCCGTAAGATGAACGGTATTTCATACGTCCGATAAGGCGGACAAGTTCCATTGAAAGTCCGTGTACTCCGAGGTCGATGCAGGTCCTCTTACCAGTCTCGAGGATCTCTTCCTCAAGCTGCTTCTGAACCTTTGCCACAACTTCTTCGATACGTGCCGGATGGATACGGCCGTCGATTACAAGCTGATGGAGGGCGAGTCTTGCAACCTCCCTGCGAACCGGGTCGAATCCTGAGATGAGGATTGCGTCCGGTGTATCGTCAACGACGATTTCAACGCCTGTTGCAGCCTCGAGCGCACGGATGTTGCGGCCTTCGCGTCCGATAATCCTACCCTTGATTTCATCGTTCTCGATAGGGAAGGTGGTGACTGCGTTTTCGATGGCAGCTTCAGTGGCTGTACGTTGGATGGTGTTAATGACGATTCTCTTTGCCTCGCGCGCTGCGTTGAGACGAGCCTCGTCCATTGTGTCGTTGATATATGCCTGGGCCTCGCTTCTGGCTTCAGCCTTCATATTGTCCATAAGGATGTTCTTTGCATCCTGGGCGCTCAGACCTGCAAGGGATTCAACCTGTTTGTTGACCTGGGCAATGAGCCTGTCGTATTCTTCAGCCTTTCTGTCGAGATTCTCTTTCTGGGCATTAAGGCTCTGCTTCATGCTGTCTGCTTCCCTGAGCCTCTTCTGGAGTTCTCCGTTCTGCTGGTTGAGGTTGTTCTCCTTCTGGCGAATCCTGTTTTCTGCGTCCTTAAGCTGGGCGTTCTTTTCATTCACCATTTTTTCGTGCTCGCTCTTGAGCTGGAGATACTTTTCCTTTGCCTGGAAGATTTTTTCCTTCTTGATGTTCTCTCCTTCAAGTTCAGCTTTTGTCAGAATTTCGTCCCTGCGACCCTTGAGAATAAGAGTCCTGATAGTTATGTATATCGCAATTGCAATGCCTGCACCTACGAAGGCGGCTACTGCGGCGATAAGAATTGGATTCATATGTGTATTATTATTTGTTGTTAGTAGTAATCAAAACATTTTGAAGCCTTTCAAAGCAAAAGCCGGTAAGCGTTTTTCAGGTCGCATACCGGCTGAGTATTAGAAAAAAAGCCGCTGTCTGTCTGTCAGAAAATCCTGATATACAAGATTTGGGTTCCGACCCAGATCAGAAATCCACCGTCCCGCATAAAGCGGAATCCCAATATGGTAACATTGGTCTGTCTTCCTTGGCTCGAGAAACGCCCGGTTCCGAAGAACGTGTTGATTTCAGCAAGGTACAGCGGCCGTTATTTTTCAGTTTTCTCCAGATAGGCTTCAGTATCCAAATGAAGGGCTTTCACCTTGTCTTCAAGGTCTTTCAGTCTCTTCTCCAGCTGTAGGCGTGCAACTGTCTCATTCAAAGAAACGAATGTGAGTTTATCGGCAAGGGAACGTCCACGTATCTTTGCGTTGTAGGCCGCAAGTTTCTGATTGACGTTCTCTGCGGCCAGGCGCATAAGCTGCTCCATTTCCGGAGACTTTGCCTTGAGCGGATACTCCTGATCCGCTATCCTGATCGTTATACTCTGTTCCATTCTATTTTTCCAGCAATGAGATACACTTGTCGATTTCCTTTATAAGCTTTCCGATTCTTTCCTTGGCTGCGGAGTCTCCTCCTTCCTGTGCCCTGAAAGCATCGCTGAGCCTAAGGTTGTCCATCTGGTGCTCTAATTCAGCAATGTGCTTCCTGCCGGCCTCTTCAGCAGCCCTACTCTCCGATAACAGAGACGCAAGGCGTTCTTTTTCCGCCTTTTCCGACTCATACAGTGCGATGAGCCTCTCTATGTCTTTCTTTAATTCTTCGAGCATTGTGTCTGCCTTAATGGCCTATGTAGTGCAAATTTATCAAATTCAACCGAATTTTCCAATCTTATATTCTATCTTTGCTATACAATGAAAGATTATGGATTCATAAGGGTGGCTGCGGCCGTCCCTGTCGTTAAGCTTGCCGATGTCAAGGCCAATACTGAGGAGATAGTCCGTCTTATAGGAAAAGCTCACTCAGAGGGTGTTTCTATATTGACTTTCCCTGAACTCTGCGTCACAGGCTATTCCTGCGGTGACCTGTTCGGTCAGGAACTCCTTGTGGAAGCGGCTGGGAAAGGCGTGGAAGAGATTGCAAGGGCGACTCGCGGAAAGGCTATGACAGTTATCGTAGGCTCTCCTTTGAGAATAAAGGACCGTCTGTATAACTGTGCGGTTGTTATCCGTAACGGAGAGGTGAAGGGCGTTGTCCCTAAGGTTTATCTCCCAACTTATAATGAATTCTATGAATCCCGCTGGTTTGCTTCCGGAGAGGATTTCCTCTCTGGCGCTGAGGCGGAAGTGTCTCCGAATTTTATCTTCAAGGTGGGGAAGGCGTCCTTCGCCGTCGAGGTTTGCGAAGACCTCTGGTCTCCGATTCCTCCAAGTTCATACCATGCCCTTGAGGGTGCGGAAATCATTTTCAACCTTTCGGCCAGCAATGAGGTCCTTGGAAAGCATATCTACCGCCGCAGTCTTGTCGCAAACCAGAGCGGCCGCACTTGCAGCGCCTATGTCTATTGCAGCTGCGGATTCGGCGAGTCCACCCAGGACGTGGTCTATGGCGGAGCCGCGATGATAGCGGAGAACGGCACCGTACTGGCCAAGAACGAAAGATTCAGGACGGAATCTTCAATGATTATCTCAGATATCGACGTAGAGAAACTCCAGACACTCCGTCAGAAGCAGAGCACGTTCAGAAGCGTGGCTCCGGACGGAACACGCTCGTCTTCCTATGCTTCCTGCTACAGGAAGGTGGAACTCGGGCTTCCTGAGAAAACTGACTTTGAGAAGAGTCTTCTGAGGAAAGTGGATCCTCGTCCGTTCGTCCCTGTGGGAGATGCCAGGGAACTGGAATACCGATCCCGCGAGATCACTTCGATCCAGGTGACGGGTCTTGCCTCGCGCCTTGCCCATATCCACGCAAAGACAGCCGTAATCGGCATTTCCGGAGGTCTTGACAGTACTCTCGCCCTTCTTGTCACGACGATGGCCTTTGACAAACTTGGCCTTGACCGCAGGGGAATCATCGGCATTACCATGCCGGGGTTCGGCACTACCAACCGCACTCATTCCAATGCCGTTGACCTTATGGAGGCCCTGGGCGTAGAGTCCCGCGAGATTCCTATCGGGCCGGCAGTCAACCGCCATTTCAGCGACATCGGACATGATCCCGAGGTGCGTGACGTTACTTATGAGAATTCCCAGGCACGTGAGAGGACTCAAATACTGATGGACGTCGCAAATCAGGAAGGAGGAATCGTCGTCGGCACGGGCGACCTTTCCGAGATGGCTCTTGGCTGGGCAACATACAACGGAGACCATATGAGTATGTATGCCGTAAACGGCAGCATCCCAAAAACTCTTGTCAAATATCTTGTCGAGTGGACGGCCAACAACTGTTTCCAGGACTGCAAGGCCGGGGACAGGAGCGCCAGGGACATCCTCTTCGATATCATTGACACGCCTATCAGCCCGGAACTTCTTCCGGCGGATGAAAAGGGCAACATCGCCCAGGTTACGGAAGACCTTGTGGGCCCGTACGAACTCCACGATTTCTTCCTCTACAACTTCTTCAGATTCGGTTTTTCTCCTTCCAAGATTTCCTTCCTTGCAAAGAAGGCATTCGAGGGAACGGAGTACGACGAACCGACCATAGAAAAATGGCTGAGGACATTCGTGCGCCGTTTCTTCAATCAGCAGTTCAAGAGGTCCTGTATGCCGGATTCTCCTAAGGTCGGTTCCGTAACGCTTTCTCCAAGAGGGGACTGGAGGATGCCGAGCGATGCTCTGAGCAATCTTTTCCTTTCCGATCTGGACTAGATTTTCTTAATAAGCCCGGTGACTATCGCAATCATTTTGTCTGCTGCGATGTCCGCCTGCTTGACAACGTCTTCGCTGTCGTTGACGGCTTCGCTGCGCGTGGAGTCGTTGCTGCAGTTGGTGATTACCGATAATCCGAATACCTTGATTCCGCAGTGCCTTGCCACGATGACTTCAGGCACGGTGGACATTCCCACTGCGTCTGCGCCGATCATCCTGTAGAAACGCACCTCGGCCGGAGTCTCGTAGGTAGGGCCTGTGTTGGCCAGATATACTCCCTTCTGAAGTTTGTATCCAAGGCCTCTGGCTATTGCCTCGGCTTTTTCAATAAGGTCGAAATCGTATGGCCTGGTCATATCGGGGAAGCGCTCTCCGAACTGCTCCATGTTAGGTCCGATGAGAGGGTTTGGAATCAGGTTGATGTGATCCTTGATAATCATAAGGTCTCCTATGTGGAAATCCTGATTCAGTCCTCCTGCGGCGTTGGATACTATGAGAACCTTGACGCCGAGGGAGCTCATGACTCTTATCGGAAGGGTTACGAGGTCTGTTGAATAACCTTCGTAATAGTGGAACCTTCCCTGCATTGCAACTACCTTCTTTCCTCCGAAGCGTCCTATTATGAGATTGCCCTTGTGTCCTGTGGCGGTGGACAGGGGAAACCCCGGAATCTCTTTGTACGGGATTACAGTTGCATCTTCTATTTTGTCACCGAGTTTGCCAAGGCCGCTGCCCAGGACGATGCCTATGCTGGGAGACTCCCCGTCAAGTTTCGTCTTGATGTAGTCGGCGGCAATTCTTATCCTTTCTGTTCTTTCGTCTATCATGTTTAAAAGTGTTCTTATGTGAGTCGTTTATCAAAGTTATGTATTTTTTCTACATCTTTGCGTTTATGATTCAGGTTTACTGCAAGAATACAAATACTACAAAGTCTTTCCAGGAGGGTTTGACTTTGCTTGAAATTCTTCCTGCTTTTGAGTTTGACCAGCCGTATCTCATTACTTCGGCGAAGGTTAACAATGTGCCTCAGGGCCTCAAATTCAGGGTTTACAGGAACAGGGACGTGGAGTTCCTCGATCTGAGGGATATGAGCTGCCGGAGGGTTTACCACCGTTCGCTCAGCTTCCTTCTTTGCAAGGCTGCCTCCGATGTGTTCCCGGGATGTAAGGTCTATATCGAGCATCCGATCGCATCCGGTTATTTCTGCCGCCTGGTGAAGGCCGACGGAACGCGTGCCACGAAGAAGGACATCGCCGCCGTCCGTGAGCGTATGCAGGAAATAATCTCCAAGGACATGCCTTTCCATCGCAGCGAGGTTCAGGTCGATGAAGCAATCAGAATCTTCAGGGAAAGGGGATATGAGGACAAGGTCAAGCTCATTGAAACCAGCGGCCAGGTCTATATGGACTATTATACCCTGGGAGAGACGCCTGACTATTATTATGGCAGGCTGGTGCCGTCTGCCGGTTATCTCAAGGTGTGGGGGCTGAAGGCTTACCATAACGGAATGCTCCTGTCTGTTCCTGACGAGCAGTTCCCGGAGAAGATTGCCGCCTTCCGTGACCAGCCTAAGACGTTCAAGATGTTCACGGAGAACTCCCGTTGGAACGATATCATGGCTCTCAGTACGGTAGGAGACGTCAATCACGCCTGTATTTCCGGAAGGGCGAGCGAACTTATCCAGGTGGCCGAGGCTCTCCAGGAGAAAAAGATCGTCCAGATTGCCGAGGAGATAGACAGGCGTTATCACAGCGCCAAGCCTTTGAGGATCGTTCTTATTACCGGTCCAAGTTCAAGCGGAAAGACAACCTTCGCCAA